>CAZCPK010000263.1:0-6006 GCA_964500755.1 uncultured Anaerolineales bacterium | reverse complement strand
GCCGGTGATCAGGCCGATGAACCCGGCCAGCTTGGCGTCCCCCCAGCCCATGCCGCCGGGCACCAACAGAATGATCAGGGCGATGAGGCCGGCGCCCAGCGCGCCACCGAGTAGATGGCGGCCCAGCAGCGGCCAACCGCGCAGCGCAGCGTCGACTACGGCCAACGCCACGGCCGGATACGAGACGCGGTCGAAGATCAACCCGTGTTCCAGATCGGTGACCGTAATGAGCAGCAAGATGGCGATGTAGACGCTGTCGAAGAGCAGGGCGTGCCATCCCACGCCGCCGACTGTCGCGTGCTGCAAGGCGACCAATAGAAAGAGGCCGGCGCCGCCCAACTCCACCGCCAACGTGCGAAGCCCGATGGGCATACCGCAACGCCGGCAGCGTCCTCGGAGCAGCAGGTAACTGCACACCGGGATCATCTCCCAGGCGTGGAGGCGGCGTGCGCACGCCGGGCAGCGGGAAGGCGGATGCGCCACGGACTGACCGCGCGGCAGGCGGTCGGCGACGACGTTGAGGAAACTCCCCACGGCAGCGCCCAGGCACGTCCATACGATTCGCACCAGGGGCGTCATCTTGGCTCTCCCGTCTCCAGCGCGATGGTAAAGGCGATTTTGTCGTGAAGCTCGGCCGACGCTACTTCCCGCATCACCTCAATCTGGACGTTGGTGAAGGTGCCGCTTTCCTGGAGGGCGCGGGCGTAGTTGAGTACCTGAAGCTGGCCGTTGGTCCTGCCCTCCACAAGTAACTGATCCGCCTGTTGACGTAGGGCGGTGAGGGTTATCTTTTCCGTGCGCCGTTCAACGGCGATGATAATAGCCGAGGTCCGCGCCACCTTATCGGAGCGCAGGAAAGCGGCCTCCTCCTTGAGGATGGCGAGGCGCTCTCGCGTGTCCTCGATGCGTTGGTCGAGCGTGGCGAGCTCCTCTTCATCGAGGTCCAGAGCGTCGATCAACTCCAGGGCCTGGTCCCGCTGCGCCTGGACGATCTCCGTGGCGAGCCGCTCCTGCTGCAGGAGTCTGTAGTGCGGCACGAGACTGACGATGGTGCCCAGCACCAGCAGGGCCGGGAGGAGATGCCACCAGCGCAGACGGCCGCCGCGATACCGGTCGGGTAGCAGATTTAGATCCAGGGGCTGTCGGTTCATGGTCATATTTCCTTCAAGACGAGTCCCACGTTCGATAGGTAGGTGTAGAGAGGAAAGTTCTCGGGGAGATTGAGGGGGACGTCGGGTTCGACCAGGGGCCAGCGATCGGCGAGCAGGTCGGCCAGTCTGGCGCGCCTGTCGCTGGTTCCGGTAAGACAGAGGCGCGTGGGGGCGTTGGTCGAGAGCAGGTCATTTGCCTCGCAGAAGTCGAGCACCCGTTGGATCTCACCCATCAGGTAGGTGGCTTGTGCGCTTGGATCGTCTTGCTGGGGCAGCGAGAGGCTCCGGGCGATGCAGGGGACGAAGTCGTGGATTGCGTAGAGCCGACAGCCGGCAGGCTCTACGTCCAGAATGATTACGTCGGCGTGGTTTGCAGCGCGGGCGAGGGTCAGCGTCTTGATGTCCAGGGCGTGCGGCTTGATCTTGGCGCGGTGCAAGGCGGCGACGTAGCTGTCGACGGCGATGCGGGGAAGGCCCACGCCGAAGACGCGCAGTTGGCCCGATGAGGAGAGGGGCGTCCAGGTGAAGTAGAGCTCCGCCAGGGGGAGCGGAAACTCGCGTCGCGCTTCACGACGAACCGCCTCGTCGCGCAGTTTCTCCGGCAGCTCGGGCAGCGTCAGCACGCGCTGAATGGCGCGCGCGTGAGGGAAGGCCAAGGCGACCTCGCGGACGCCCACATCCAGCACCTCGCGTATCCGCAGCACGGCCTGGGCGAACGCTCGTGGCTGCGCTACGGCGTTGTTCTGAATGGTGTCGGGTGCCAGGGGTTCCACGTGCCAGCGCAATATCTTTTTTCCCTGGGCGACGAGGCCCCGGAGGGCGTCCGGCTCCACGTGCAGGGTGAGGCGTTCCGGGTATCTCCAGGCGATTTTCATCAGTAGCCTCGCTTCCAGTCTACGCGCACTAGGTTGGAGCCGCAGTCGTCGTAGGTCTCCACCTCGACGGGATTGGAAATGGCGGCGCCGCCCACGTGGAGCTGCATAGACCACGTCTCCCTGCGGGGACTGTCGTCAAGGTAGAGCTCATATTCACCGCTGTCGGAGCTCGTCGTCGTGATCCCGGACCATTCCTCGGCCCATAGATGGACGTTGACGCCCGGGACTGGATAGCCGTTGACGTCGGTGATCTTCCCGTAGAAGCCGAACCAGTTGCAGCCCAGGGTGGGGTAGCGGTCGTTGGCCGTGCGCCGCACATTGGCGACGTAGTAAGGCATGGGGGTCAGTGACGGCGTCGGCGTCAGCGTGGGCGTTCCCGTCGCGGCTGGCTCCGGCGACGGGGTCACCGTGGGGGTCGCCGTGGGCGTCAGGGCCGTCAGCCGCGCGAGCGCCTCCTGAGCTTCGGGCCGGTCGGGGTCCAACGTCAGAGCCGCTTGAAGGTACTGTGTCGCCTGGCGGTAGCGCTCTGCGGCCAACAGCTGCTGACCGGCCCGAACGTAGGCCGTCGTCAGCTCTTCTTTCAACGCCTGCTCCTGGGGGCGCAGCTGTCGCAGCACGATCAGGAGATCGACGGTGCGTTCCCACGCCTCTTCCGCTCTGGCCTGGGCGAGCAACACCTCCAGCTGCTGCGCCCGCTCCTCAGACGAAAGCGGCGTGACCGGAGTCGCGTTCTGCCCGGCGCTCACGAGCCGTGTGGTGATCTGCACGTTGACTTGCCCACGATAGAAGGTGGTGGGCGTGGGCTGCGGCGTCTCCTCCATCGTAGGGGCGGGATGGTATGCGATGTCGACGTCGCGCAGCGCGATGCCGGCGAGGGGCCCGGTCTCCAGCGCGTTCAAGAAGCCGGCCACCGCCGCCAGTTCTCCCTGCACCGCCACGTTGTAGGTGAGGATGCGGTAGTCGGTGCCTTCCACGGTGTGGGTCAAGGGCGTATCCGCCCGGATCTCGTTGAGCTTGACCCCGTGGATGGCGGCCTGGGCGACGATCTCGGCGAGGACTGCCGTGCTGTCGACCTCGCTGGGGAGTGAGATATCTGCCCCCTGCAGTTGTGTCTGAAGTGTTTCCAGTTCCGCCTGCCGGGTAGCGAGAATAGGCAAGGCTTCCTCCTGTTCTCTCATGGCCGCGCGCAGCGGCGCGACTTCGGTCTGTAGCGTCGCCCGCTCTTGCTGCTGATGGCGCGTCCCCAGCCACAGCAGCGCGTGCGCCATCAGCAGCATCAGGATAAGACCGGCGCTGATCAGCAGAATGCGTCGATTCAAGGTTGTATCTCCCAGGACAAGATGGTGGGTACGCCGTTCTCCAGCCGCACGCGCGTGCGGATGGTGCGATTGCCGGCCCGCGTTGTGATCTCGTATTCTGGCCAGGAGACGGTCACACACGCCAGGCCGGTGCGGGTGGTCGTCGGCCCGTTCTTCAGCGTGTAGCCGACGGTGTTGCAGTAGCGGGCTGGTGTATCCGCTACGCTGGCCGTGAAGGCGAGGGTCGCCGTCGCCCCGCTGCGCAGCGTGCAGTCGCCGTTACCATCAAAGCTCCAGATCAGGGTGCCGCTATTACCCGGCGGGGGAGCGTTGTCGAAACCACAGCTGTCGGTGACCGGCCCCTCATACGTGAAACCGGTGGGCAGCGTGTCTTGCACTTCACTGATCTTACTGTTGCCGTTGCTCGTATTCTCCAGGGTGATGGTGTAGGTGACGCTTTCGCCGGGCGCTGCCGTGTGATGGAAGGGCGCCTGGACGTGTTTGTCGATCAGTACCTCGTAGACGGTCACTGGGTTGGAAGTGGTGGGCAGCGGGCTGACCGGATCGCCGGTCGCTCCGTCGGTGCCTGCAGCGTGTCCGGTCCACGTCGTCGTGCCCGTCCGGTTGGTGGCCGATTGATAGGTCCACGTGAAGGCGACGCTCTCTCCGGCGGCGAGATCTGCCGTGGTCGGCATCGGCCCGCCGGTGAGGGAGAAGAGCTGCTCGTTGGAGAGCGCCAGCGTCGAGGGGGTGACCCCCGTCGCCGGGTTGCTGCCGGTGTTGGTGACGTGCATCGTCACCGTCACGGGGTGGCCCTGTCCCACGGCCTTAGGCGTCGCGGTGATGGCGGAGACCAGGAAGGCCGCCGCCGTTACCGTGACGTCGTGGGAGGTGCAGGGGGGCGATGTCACCGACGTTCCGTCGTTGACGTCGAGGCCGGAGGCGTGACCCGTCCAGTTGACGGTGCCCGGGGCGGAAGCTCGATAGACCCACGTGAATTGGGCCGTTCCACCGCCGGCGATGTCCGCGGGTGCGCCTGTGGGGTCGGAGACGGGCTGCGCGTCCCCGTCACCGCCGAGAGTCAGCGCGGAGGGGGCGACGTCCAGGGCGGTGGCCCCGCCGGTGTTGGTCACCGTCATGGTCACGGTGATTATCCCGCCGGTTCCCAGCTCGCTCGGTGTTGCCTGGAGGGTGCATTGCAGCTCGGCCGGCTCCTGGATGACGACGTCGTTTGAGGTCGTGGTGACCGTCAGCGGGGCGCCGGTGTTGGCGTCGCGGCCGGTGGTCGTGCTCTGCCAGCGCACCGTGCCTGGAGCGGTCGCCAGGTAGCTCCACGCGACGTTTTCCGTGTCGCCGCCGGCCAGCCAGGCGAGGGACGCGGGAACTGGCCCGGACGTGTAGCTCGCGCCGCTCCCTTGCTGGCTGAGGGAGGCGAAGGTCAGGCTCTCGGCGGCCGCGCCTCCCACGTTTGTGACGCTGAGCGTCAACGGGATCGCCTGACCCACGTTGACGGTGGCGGGTGCGACAAATGTGGTCTCCAGAGCGGCGGGCGCGACCACAGTCACTGCGTTGGAGGTGGCCTCCGGCGAGCTGACGTCGAGGCCTAACGTGGCGTCCGTTCCGCTGGCGGCGCCTGTCCAATAGATCGTGCCCGGTTCCGTCGCCGTGTACGTCCAGCGGAAGGTCGTCACGGCGTTCGGCGCCAACGTCGAGACGCTGGTCGGCTGAGGTCCGCTTATCAGGGACGTCCCACCGGGCGCCCAGAGCGTGGGCACGATGTCCTCTGCCGTCTCCAGGCCGGTATTGGTTACTGTCATGGTCACGGTGATCGGTTCCCCCTCGTTGAGATACCCTGGGCTGGCTATGAGGTCGGCGGTTAGCGCGGCGGTGCCGACGGAGAAGCGGTCGATGACGGGGCGCACGTAGGTGTGGACGACGTTCGGGTCGGTGATCCAGCCGGTGAACGAGAGTGTCGGCGCGTAGACGCCGGGCGCGAAATTGGGGTTCAGCAGCGTCGGTTCGAACGTCAAGCTGCGGACGGTATCCGTCGGCAGGACGGCGGGATCAGCCAGGGGGGCGGTATATACGGCGCCCTGACCGTCCTCGAAAGAGAAGGTCGTGGCGGTGGTCAGGACGAGCGATTGCGTCCCCAGGTTCATAGCATCCAGGGTGATTTCGACGACGTCGCCGGGCTGACCGGCCGGTGGGGCGAGGGTGCCGCCCACGTAGAGCGGATTGGGGCCCTCGCTGCCCAGCAGCTGTAGCGTGATCTGACCCCGCGCGGTAAGGTACTCCGCCAGAACGGTCGCCGCGGAATCCCCAAAGCCCACGGGCGCGGTGAAGGTGACGGTGATGACGCCGTTGGCGTCGGTCTGCCCGCCGTAGGCCGAGAGAGTCCCCTGGGTGCCGGTGGTGCCGAAGACCACCTGCGCGTTGGGGACGGGGGTGTCGCCCTCGTAGGCCGTCGCCGTGATGACAGAGGTGCTGAAGCCGTCGGCGGGCAGCGTCAGAGGTTGCGCCTCCATCTCGATGCGGTAGCGGGTGATAGTGAAGGGCACGTCCACGGCGCCCTCCCAGTCCCGGCCCGGGCGCTGGTTCTGCCCCCCGGTCAGGCATTGATTCGACTCCGCAGAACAGAGGTCGAGGCGGAAGTTGTAGTGGGCGTCCACGGCGGGCGTGGGG
>CAZCPK010000262.1:4954-6011 GCA_964500755.1 uncultured Anaerolineales bacterium | reverse complement strand
TTTCCCGATTTGCTTCGAAATCCCGCATTTCACCCAGAAACCAATAAGAGCCAATTTGTTAACACCTCGTTAATCTTGTGGTAAACGGGTGTTAATGCCGGGGGACTAAAATTAGGAGACGATTATTTGTACGCTGCGTTTCTTGTCAATTTAGCGTCATACTAGAAGAACCCTATGTAACCAGCTCATCTATGGAGGAAAAGGGATGCTAGAGAGGCTTAGAGGTGTTCTGGACGTCATCGAGTACTTCGATCCGACGGGCCAGGAGATCGTCCACCGCGTGCCCGAGGCGGGCTCAGGGGAGATCGTCCTGGGGACGCAATGTGTGGTGCGCGAGAACCAGGTCGCTATTTTCTTCCGGGACGGTCGCGCGCTCGACATGTTGGGGCCTGGTCGCCACACGCTGACGACCCTCAACATTCCGCTGCTGGTCAACTACCTCAAGATTCCTTTTGGGAGCAAGAGTCCCTTCCGGGCCGACGTGGTCTTTGTCAATCTCAAGGACTACCTGGACATGGCCTGGCAGGCGCCGCGTCCGGTGCCCTTCCGCGACGCTGATCTGGGCATGATCCGGCTGTCGACCCGGGGCAAGTTTGCCTTCCAGGTGGGACGCCCCCAGCTCTTCGTCAACCAGATCGTTGGCACTCAGGGGCTTTACCAGATCTCGAATATCGTCGATTATCTGCGGAGCATTATAACCAGCCGGCTCAACGACGTGGTCGGAGAGCTGCAAGCTAGCGTGCTGGATCTGCCCGCCAAGTACGACGAGCTGGGCGCTGGTCTGCGCGCCATTGCATCGGAGGACTTCGAGGCGCTGGGGCTCTTGTTGAAGGCCGTCTACGTCACCTCCATCGACGTGCCGGAGAAGGTCGAGAAATCGATCGACGAGCGGGCCAGCATGGGCGCGCTGGGTGATATGAATGCCTACTTGCAGTTCAAGGCGGCCCGGGCGCTAGGCGACGCCGCGACGACCGAGGGGGCTGGTCTGGTCGGTTCCGGTGTGGGATTGGGCGCGGGCCTGGGCCTGGGCGCGACCATGGCGAACGTTATCGGTCAG
>CAZCPK010000262.1:0-4944 GCA_964500755.1 uncultured Anaerolineales bacterium | reverse complement strand
GGCGGCTCCGGTGGCGCAGGTGGGCAAGCGTCTGCGCAGGGCGAGGATCTCGTCACCGCGTTTATGGGCCTCAAGCAACTGGTGGCCCAGCAGCTGACACTCTCCGACGAGGAGAAGCAGGCGGCGACGGCCGCTCTGGACAAGCTCTTGACGCTTTTGATCTCGGCCACAGCGACCCTGGAAGAGGTCAAGGCGGTCCGTGCGGCGATTATTGAGCAGTTCCCCTGGTTGGAAGCGCCCCTCAAGACGGTCTTGAACAAGCCAGCGGTGTTGCAATTGCTGGGAAAGATTATGGCTCGGTCGCTGTGAGTCCGGTTTATTCTACATCAGGTATCAAGGATGCCCGATGTTTCTTGTGAAGGGATCTGATGATCACACCCAAGATTAACAAAGTATTCTTTGTCCTCTATGGCCTGGCAACCGTCGGTGTCCTGGTGGCTGCCTTGATCTCGCCGGAGGTGCGCTCCATTGCGTACGCGCCGCTGCGAGATCTGATTATCCCGCCCCCGAAACCGGTGGTGGTTTCCGTGCTCTATTCAACCGAGAAGGCAGAATGGCTTGACTCGGTGATGAGCAGCTTCGAGACGACGAGTCCCAAGTTGGACGGGCGTCCCATTGAACTTGAGGTGGAGAAGATGGGCTCTCGGGAGATGTATCTGGCGGTGTTGGATGGCGAACGACGACCGGACCTCATCAGCCCGGCCAGCATGTTGCAGATTTCGCTCTTGCAGGATCTGTCCGCAAGCAAGTACGGTCAGCCGGTGGTCAACCGCGCCGATACGGCGACATGTCGTCCCGTGCTGGAGTCGCCGCTGGTGCTGGTGGCTTGGAAGGAGCGCGCCGTGGTGCTCTGGGGCGACAATCCCAACGGCAAGCTCTGGTGGCGGCTGCGCGAGGCGCTGATCGATCCGCGAGGCTGGGAGTCCTACGGGCGTCCCGAATGGGGATACATCAAGTTTGGGCACACCACCCCCCTGACGTCCAACAGCGGGCTGCAGACGCTGCTGCTGATGACCTACAACTACTTCGACAAGACCAACGGCCTGACGGCCTCCGACATCCTCTCGGACGCCGACTTCCGCGAATGGTTGGTGAGTTTCGAGGGCACCATCTCCAACTTCGGCGACAGCACCGGCACCTATATGCAGGAGATCGTCGCCTACGGTCCCAGTCTCTACGACTTCGTCTCGGTCTACGAGGCGACGGCCATCGAGCAGGCGCCTAACGCCGTGGGGCGCTACGGTGAGCTGCGCGTCTACTATCCACCGGCGACGTCGGTCAGCGATCATCCTTTCTGTGTGGTGCAGGCCGACTGGGTGACGCCGGAGAACGCAGAGGCTGCCCAGATCTTTCTCGACTATCTGACCGGGCCGGAGGCCCAGGCCCTGGCGCTGGAGCACGGCTTTCGCCCGGTGGACAATTCCATTCCTCTGGATCAGCCGGGCAGCCCCTTTATTGAATATCAAGCGAATGGCCTGCGCATTGATCTGCCGCCCGAGGTTGAGGTGCCGCCTGGCAATGCGCTGAATACGCTGCTGGAGTTCTGGGGACGTAACGTCCCCTGATCGTCAATGAAGGCACGCCCTTCGTTTGTTGTTCGGTTTTCACTCAACAATTGACTGCGGAGTGTATCCCGTTAGTGGAGGAAGATAAGATGACCCGCAAATTCTATCGCTACCTAAGCATCTTGTTGGCCGCATTCGTGCTTATGAGTGGTTGTTCGGTTCTCCCCATCAGCGATGTCGTTGGTAGCCGTGTGGAGATCACGATGCTCTACGGATCGGAGAAGGAAGCCTGGCTCGTGCCGTTAGTCGAGGAGTTTAACGCATCGCGGCATAAGACGGAAGCGGGCTCGATCATCGAGGTTGAGGCGACGCCTATTGGCTCCATCGAGTCGGCTGAAGGCATCGTCGCCGGGACGCTGCAGCCCACGATTTGGAGCCCGGCCTCTTCGGTCTACGTGCCCGTCGCCAACGCCGAGTGGCGTAAGACGCATGCCGACGACCTCGTCGTCGGTACGCCGGAGGATCTGGTGCTCAGCCCAGTGGTTATCGCCATGTGGAAACCGATGGCCGAGGTGTTGGGTTGGCCCGACCGTGACATCGGTTGGGCCGACATTGCAGAACTGGCCATCTCTGACGAGGGCTGGGCGGCGTACGGCTATCCGGAGTGGGGGGGCTTCAAGTTCGGGCATACACATCCTAATTTCAGCAACAGCGGTATCGTCTCGGTGATCGCCGAGGCGTACGCCGGCGCCGATAAGCTGCGTGACCTGACGCTGAACGATCTAAACGACCCCGAACTGGCGGCCTTCGTACAAGACGTGGAGAGCAGCGTGATCCATTACGGACGGAGCACTGGCTTCTTCGCGCGCCGGATGTTCAATAATGGGCCCTCCTATCTAAGCGCAGCGGTGATGTACGAGAACCTGGTCGTGGAACAGGAGCGGATGCGGCTCTCCGGTGAGAGCTCGCAGCTGCCCGTCGTGGCGATCTACCCCGAGGAAGGCACCATCTGGAGCAATCACCCGTACGCGATCCTCAACGCGCCCTGGGTCACCGAGGAGCAAGCGGAGGCCGCTGAGATCTTCGAGGACTTCCTGCTGGACAAGCCGCAGCAACTGCGAGCCATCGAGTACGGCTTCCGTCCGGCTGATCCCGCCATCCCGCTGGCCTCCCCGCTGGATACACAACACGGTGTCGATCCTTCGCAGCCGGAGACGGTGCTTGAGGTGCCGTCCGCCGAGGTGATTGTGGGCGTGCAGGCGCTCTGGCGTGAGGTCAAGAAGCCCGTCGATTTGGTCGTGGTCATGGACGTCTCGGGGAGCATGCAGGGGCAGAAAATCGCGTCGGCGCGACAGAGTTTGCTGGACTTCATCGAGCTGTTAGACGACCGGGACCGCTTGCAGATCATCCTCTTCAGCCACGATCTGACGACGCTCACGCCGTTGACGTCGTTGGGCGAGAAGCGCGAGGGCGTGCGCCGGCGGGTCTCCGGCGTCATCGAGGGCGGCGACACACGCCTCTACGATGCTGTTCAGGTGGCGTATGAGGAGCTGCGAGAGAACGGAGATCCCAAACACATCCGGGCCATTGTGGTGCTCTCCGACGGCGCGGATACCGTCTCTAACATGAATCTGGATCAGCTGGTGCAGCAGGTGGGCAACTTGAGTGAGGGCGGCAACGCCACCAAGGTCTTTACCATTGCCTTTGGGAACGACGCTGTGGAGCATATCCTGCAGCGCATCGCCGAGAGCACCGGCGGCAAGCAGTACAACAGCGATCCCGAGACCATCAATGAGATTTACGCGGACATCGCGACGTTCTTCTAATCAGCCGATAGGAGTCTCTACATGCGTTCACCTTTCTTGACGGCGCTGCTTCATCCGCTCAACGTGGCGATGTTGGGCCTGGCAAACTTTGCGGGCCTGTTCTCGGCGTGGTGGCTCTTTCCCGTGGGGCTTCTGGTCTGGTTGGTCATGGTGGTGATCGTGGCGCGCGATCCGACGCTGCGCTTCAATCATCAGATGCGGGAGCGCAGCCCGCTGGCGCAGCGCTTCCAGCGCTACTTTGATCGCATCGAGCGGGCGCAGTTGGGTGTCTTCAACACGCTTTCTTCTGCGCCCGCCCGGACGCGCAGGGTGTTGCAGCCCGTGCAGGCTGAGCTGGACCTCTTGACCGATCAGGTCTTTGCACTGGGGCAGCGTATGACGACGCTAGAAAACTACCGCATGGTGACGCAGTCTGAGTCCGATCTGGCGCAGGATCTCCAGCAGCTGGAATCTTCCATTGCCAAAGCTGAGGACGAGCTGGTGAAACGGGAGTACGAGGAGTCGCGCCGTTCGCTGCAGGATCGGCTGCAGAAACTTAAGGCCGTCTCGACGCAGCTGGAGCGCATCGAGGCGCAGCTCCTCAGTCTTTCCAGTGACCTTGATGCCACCGTCACGGAGATTATCAGCTTGCAGGCGATGGGACCTGAGACGGCTAAACCAATGGTCAAGGATCTGGCCCAGCGGCTGCGTCAGCAGCGCATGCAGCTCGAAGAGTTTGAGCGTGAGGCAGTGCGGGTGTAGTAACTGCCCTCGTGCGCAGCGAGGGAAAACGATGAGGCCCTGCTTTTCAGCAGGGCCTCGTGAATTGTAGCTGAATACGTACGGGCTACTCACTCCACTACCCGGCAAAGTCCAAGAGACCCATTTAAGGATACTCTTGTTTTCTCTGTGTCCTCTGTGTGCTCTGTGGTGAGATATTGAGTTATTTCAGCGGAGTCATGGTCTGAAAGCGAAGCTATGTGGACAGAGGCGCGTCAGTGATTGCGCCGGCTTCGGCGCTGTAGGGTGTTGTAAGCAACCAGGACGAGCGGGGTGAAGAGCACGAGGTTGAGGAGGTCGTTGCCGGCTGCCGGAGCGAACTCGCCAACTAAGGCCGTGCCCACTGTGTACTCGTAGATCCAGATATGTGAGACGGAGGCAAAGCCTGCGCCGGCCACGATACCCAGAGCGCCCCAGAGGTTTACGGCTGCCAGCCTTACGCTGACTCGCTCCAGGAGGTGGCTGTTGGCGGTCATCACGATGCCGCTGAAGATAAGGACCCAGGCCCAGAAGGAGAAGTTACGGACCTCACCGGTCCACGGTTCGGGAACTCGAGGGTGTACCAGGATCAGACCCGCGGTCAGCCCGAGGGCGACGGTAACCCAGCGTGAGAGGACCTGTAGGTCAGGATTGCGCTCCGTCAGCAAGGTGCCGAAGCCGGGCACCAAGCCGGTTAGGCCGCCGGCGATGACCCACGCCGGAAAGACGCCCCAGCCGCTAAGAAAGTCCCCCAGCAGCACCCCCACGGCGCCGGTGAAGAAGCCGACGACGGGGCCGAAGGCGTAGCCGAGGAGGACGGGGAGACAGACCTGCGGGCTTAGCGTCACCGGTCCCAGTGCGTACTCGAGGTGCGT
>CAZCPK010000261.1:0-6029 GCA_964500755.1 uncultured Anaerolineales bacterium | reverse complement strand
CCGTGCTTCATCTCGCCGGCCGGGTAGCCCTCGGCGTGGATGTAGGAGATCTCCTTGAGCTTGAGCGCGCCCTCCAGCGCGATAGGATAATTGGGGCCGCGTCCCAGATAAAGGAAGTGCTCCCGCGTGTAGAAGATCTCGGCCAGGTGATGGTAGATCTCGTTCTCCTTTACCACGCGGCCCAGCAATTGAGGTAGTCGCGCCAGGGCTGTTACCGCGCGCTCCCGTTCATCCGGCGCTAACGCGCCGCGCTTGGCGCCCAGCTCCAGCGCCAGCAGGAAGAGGTCGACGAGGCTGGTGGTGAAGGCCTTGGTCGAGGCGACGCCGATCTCCGGCCCGGCCTGCATTAGAATGTAGCCGTCGGCCATGCGCTGCGCCTGGCTGCCCAGCACGTTGACGATGGACCAGAGTCGGGCGCCTTGCCGCCGGCCCTCCTCCATGGCTGCCAGCGTGTCCACCGTCTCCCCGGACTGCGTGATGGCCAAAACCGCGCTGGTCGGCCCGATGCGCGGATTGCGGTAGCGGAACTCCGAGCCGTAATCCACCTCCACGGGAACCTTCGCCAGGTTCTCCAGCATGAACTTCCCGATGAGCCCGGCGTGATAGGAAGTGCCGCAGGCGACGATGGTGATCTTCTCCAGCGAACGCGCCTCGTCGGCGGTGAGGGGGAGCGTCTCCAGGCGCACGCGGTGGCGCTCGAAGTCGACGCGCCCACGGATGGTGTCGGTGACGGCGCGGGGTTGCTCGGCGATCTCCTTCTGCATAAAGTGCCGATAGGGGCCTTTCTCCGCAGAGACGGGGTCCCAGGCGATGCTGTGGATCTCCGGCGTGCACGGCTCACCGCGCAGCGTGGTGACGTCGACGCCGGTTGGAGTCAAGACCGCCAGCTGCTGATCCTCCAGGAAGAGCATCTCGCGCGTGTGTTGCAGGATGGCGGGGATGTCGGAGGCGATGAAGGTCTCGCCCTCGCCCAGGCCGATGACCAGGCCGCCCGCGTTGCCCAGGCGCGCCACGATCAGGCGATTGGGCTGCTCGGCGTCCAGGATGACGAAGGCGCTGGCGCCCTCGATCCGCGTCAGCGCGTCGCGCACGGCGTCGACCAGCTTGGCGCCGGCACAGAGCGCCTCCTCGATCAGATGCGCCACGACCTCCGTGTCGGTCTCCGAGCGGCAGCCGACGCCCTGAGCCGCCAGTTCCTCCCGGAGTCGCGCGTAGTTTTCTACGATGCCGTTGTGCACGAGTGCGACGCGGCTGCGCCGTCCCACGTGCGGATGCGCGTTGGTCTCGGTCACGCCGCCGTGGGTGGCCCAGCGCGTGTGCCCGATGCCGACGTGACCGTCCAGCGGCGCGCCGTCCAAATGCTTTGCCAGCTGATCCAGCTTGCCGACGGCGCGCCGCGTCTGCAGCGTTCCCTCCGCCGTGATCAACGCGATGCCCGCCGAGTCGTAGCCGCGATACTCCAGTCGGCGCAGTCCCTGTAAGATGATGGATGCTGCCTCTCGTCGTCCGATGTACCCTACGATACCGCACATGCTGCCTACCTCCTTGGTTTTGTCTGGCGCCGGAGCCGCCGGAAAAGCGTGCAGTGTACTTGGGAGAACCGCTTTTGCGGCAGCCGGCAGTGAAAATACGTGGGCAGACAGGAAGTAAGCCTGATCGGGGTAGGGGAAGCACGGGGATGTCCGCTGAAAGGGGGGATACGTAAGGAAACAGCGTAGCAGAGGAGTCAGGCGTGCTACTCCACTGCCTACCTTGACCCTGTCGTACCCCTGTCCCGGCGGTTACCCGACGGTTTTGCAGTCCGACTTCGATTATGGGGAAAAACGAGGGCCGGGCCGGCCCTGGCGGCATCCGCCGATGGTCTGCTTGCGTGCAGACGTTCTCGATAAACCGCCACCTCGTCCCCCCGGCAATACCTGTGGATCCGGGGGCAGGCGCTCTTTTCCCGATGGATCTTCTATCTATGACGTTGGTTCGCTCGGCACCTCCCTTTGTCTATCTCATCCCATTATAAGGAGATCGACGGAGTGCGCAAGTTCTCCTTTCACTGGAGTTGAGTGCTTGTGGATCGAAAAGGAAAAGCCGTTGGAATCTCTCCAACGGCTTTCGGTTGCGGCCCTGATACAAGCTAAGGTGAAGAACTCCGCATAATCAGCGGCAGGTAGAGGGTCTCCACCTGCCCTTCGGCGTCCAGATAGGCGGTCAGCCACGCCAAGGAGGCATTCCAGTAGATGGTGATCTCGTTGGTCGACCAGGACTCGATGTGATCGATAAAACACTTCTGTGGCGGACAGCCGGTCAACTCCGCACTGGCCTTGGGGTCCTGGAGCCCAGAATTGGGCCCGCCGCTCAACACACCGGGAGGCGGAGGGGGATACGCGTCGTTGTACTGGTGCGCCCAGAACATGTGGTGCGGGTTCTGCAGCGGATCCTCACCGTATCCAGAGACGTACGATTTCGCCAGGCCGTTCCGCCCCAGGATGTAGTCTATGCCCTCGGCGGCGCCATTGAAATAGTCTCGATTCCCCGTGAGATCATGGGCCACGCCCAGGATCACGGCGTTGTTGATTGCGTAGTAGTTGGAGCCCCAGGGATAGCCGGTGGTGCTGGTGAAAGGTACCCGATGGCCCTCGTTTGCCAGGACGTCCAGGTAGTAGTCGGCCGTCGCGACGAGGTTGTCCTGCGCGTCCAGGAGCAGCGTTTCGGAGAGGGTGTTCGGCGCTATCAGCAGCGACAGCGTGCCGAAGGCCTCGGTGTTCGGCCAGATCATGGAGACGGAGCCCTCGTTAGCGAAGTGCTGGGGCACCGTCAGCGCGTGCGTTGACTGGAGGAGGTAGTCCTCGTACGTCTGTTCGCCGGTGGTGACGTAGAGCTCGGCCGCGGCCCAGTAGAACTCGTCGCTGACGCGCGTGTCGTCGTAGGCGCCACCGCCCTGCGTTAGGGAGCTGGGGAAGTACTCTGCGTCGTGCGCCAACGCCGCCTGCCAGGCTCGCTCCGCGGCGTCCAGACACTCGGTGGCGAAGTCGCTATCGAACGATTCCCAGAGGCGGGCCGTCTGCGCGCCGACCGCAGCCAGGTGCAGGGTCGCGGCGGTGCTGGGGGGATAGAGGTGGCGCGCTGCGGCGTCCTCGTGCGCCAGCTCGCCGTATCCGCCGTATGCGTTACCGTGTACTTTGTGATGGACCATGCCGCCCAGGGTGTCGGTGAATTCGGTGGTGTCCAGGCCGGGATTATAGCGCTCCACCCAGGCACCGTCGGGTACCTGCATGCTCAGCAGGAACTCGACCTCCCACCGGGCTTCGTCCAGGAGATCCGGCACGCCGTTGCCGCTCTCGGGGATGTTCATGGTGTCGTCGGCAAAGCTCGCCTCGTCGCCGGTGGCCTGGGCTCGCTCGTAGAGGTTCTGGAGCATCCAGGTGGCAAAGCCGCCGGGAACGACGTACTTGCCGTAGTCGCCGGCGTCGTACCAGCCGCCCGTGACCGTGAGGCTGTAGGGGCTGCCCGTTGTGGTGGTGCAGGTGCCCCGCCAAGTGAGGCCGCCCGCGGTGCCGGCAAAGCAGGGGACGTCGAAGTCGCCCTTATTGCCGCTGGCGCTGTCGGCTGGGGAGACGTGGCCCGCTGGGCGGGTCCACTGGGAGTCGCCGGCGTAAGGCATGGTGATGGCGATGCCGCTGCGGGCGTGGTAGAAGTAGTCGAGTGCGTCGTATTTCATCTCCGCGTAGATGTCCTCGCCGATTTCGAAGGGGTAGCTGGTGTGTGTGCCAACCTGTAACGTGTAGACGCCGCTCGTGGAGACGTTGGAGAAGTCAGCGATGTGGACGTGGTCGCCCGAGGCCGGATCGTCGCCGAATACGCTGGTGGTGCCGGTGACGGCGACGCCGCTATCGTTCAACAGTTGCCATTCGAGCGGGGTCGTCGTTGTGGTGGCGATGGTGGCGTGTTTGTCGGCCAGGGGCAGATAGCCGACCTGGTTGACGCGGGCTGCCTGCGGGGTGGGGGGCGGTTCGGGCGCTTCCGGCAGGCCCGTCGTGCCCATGTAGACGCTGTCCACCCACATTGTGAACGCCTCGTTCGGCATCACGAAGACGAAGGCCGCGCTCTCATCGGTGACGTCCGAGACCACGCCCTCGCAGACGTGGGTCTGCATTTCGGTCGTCAGGGGAACCTCGCAGCGGAAGTACTCGGTGTACGGATTGGTGTTCAGCTGAGCGGAGAGGGAGACGGTGACGGGAGTGTCGGCGCGGGCGTTCAAGAGGAAGGTGTAGCGTGCGCCCTCGCTGACCGCGACGCCGCCCTGCTCGAAGGCGCCGCCACTGCCGGTCGGGGTGTTGGTGATCACGGCGGTGCCGCCGCTGACCGAAGCTGTGACGTCTCCCCATCTGAACCAGGGATCTGTCCCGCTATCGAAGTCGCTGTTGGTCAGGGCATTAACCCAGGGCTCCAGCACGATGCTGTCGACCCAGGTGGTGAAGGCACCGGTGCCGCCCAGGTAAGTTGCGAACAGTGCGGCGTCGTCGGCGTAGTCGGATACGAGGGGGTAGTAGTAGGTCTGCGTGATCGTGGTCAGCGCCATCTCCTGACTGAAGTAGATGTCCCAGTCGCCACCGTCCTCTTTCAACTGTACTGGGAGGGTAACGGGGCGATCGGCCCGCGCTTCCAGGCTCACCAGGTAGCCGGCGTCCTTCTCGAGGCTGACGACCTGATCCATCGCGCCGTCCCAGTAATTGGATAGACCGGAGGGCACGTTTATCTCTAGCACGCCGTTGGTGACGGTATACATACCGTTTTCGGTGAACCAGACATTCCAGCCGATGTCACCGTCGGCGAAGTCGCCGTTCTGCAGCAAGTTGGCTGTCGACTCCAGTACGACGTAGTCCACCCACGCGGTGAAAGCGCCGCGATCACCCAGATAGAGATCGAACAGGACGTCGGAATCTGTGGCACTCGATTCGAAGGTGTAGAGATAGGTCTGCATCGTCGTGCTTAGCGGAACAATTTGCTGGAAGTAAGGCGTATATGTCCCGTTTTGTTGGATTATTAAAGGGATGGTGACGGCTTGATTGGCGCGGGCTCGCAGGATGATGGTGTATTCGGTACCTTCTTCGAGGCCGATATCCTGTTGTATCCCGGCGTCCCAATAATCGCTTGTATTCGGGTCGACGGTCATCTCCAAGACACCATCGGAGACGCTGGGGGTGCCACCCCAGATGTCCCAGCCGGCCGTGTCACTCGCGAAGTCACCGTTTGTGAGCAGGTTGTTCAGCGCCAACGTGCGCATGGGCGCCACGAATAGCAACATTGCCACCGTCGCTACGAGGAGCGCCACGAGAAAGAGTAAGACTCGGGAAACCCGCAGTTTCCTTGACTCTTGGAACATCTTGTCCTCCTTGATTAGGTTTTCTGTTCTTTTGAGAGTAGTTCACAAAGTATGAGGTGAAGTAAGCGCTTACATAAAATCCTCCTTTGAAATGGTCAGATGGTCATTTGGGCCGATAGTCACATGGTCAGGTGGTTGCTTGGTTGCGGGTAGAACGGATTAGGGGAAGATACAGTTCAATCTACTCAATCCGTTGACTTATAGTTGTATTATCTTCGGTATCGCCTGCTACGTGGACACTCTGCTCACGGTCGATAAGCGAGGTGGGAATTGCATAACTCCGTGCACGGGTGGGGTTAGCGTCAAATTCAACCATGTTTTGCTCCAGGATGCTCTTTCATTGGAATCGTGTTGCCGTGCCGTCACTGATCCTAAACCTATCGATAGGGCCCTCTCCTGTTATAGGGGAAGCCAGTTCTTCGCTTCACTCTTTTCAATTATACTTATTTTCTGATCGAAAGCAAGTATTTTCTTCTCTACATGAAACTAAGTGCGGATCGCTTGTGAGCTTGCCAGCCGTTACCTCTGTCTCGAGACCTGGATTTTGTAGAGGCGGTGGGCGAAAACTGTCCCGTAACCTCACACCGTCCGTAGTCGGGCTCTTATTGGTTTCTGGGTGAAATGCGGGATTTCGAAGCAAATCGGGAAATGC
>CAZCPK010000260.1:0-6086 GCA_964500755.1 uncultured Anaerolineales bacterium | reverse complement strand
CGTGCAGTTTTGCGGCGGGGAACCCACGCTCAACGTCCCCGTGATGCGCGCGGTCTGCGAGCGCCTCTCCGAGCTGCACGCAGCCGGGCGGATCTCCAACATGCCCGTCCTGGGCACCATCATCAACGGCCTTGCTCTCAGCGACGAGTTCATCGCCCTGGTCAAGACCTACGACGTGGGCGTCACCATCAGCCTGGACGGCCCGCAGGAGATCAACGATCTCTACCGCGTCGACGTAGGCGGCAAGGGGAGCTACACACGCATCGTCAAGTCGCTGCGCAAACTCCAGGCAGCCACCGACGGTCAGAAACCGGAGATGATCGAGGCCACCATGACCCGCCAGCACTTCGAGCACGGCATCACCTACGCTGACCTGAGCGACTTCTTCGCCGAAGAATTCGGTATCCTCCGCTGTCACATCGCGCTGCTGGAAGAGGGGTACGCCTACGACGCAGAGACGGAAATCTCGGAGGAAAATCGCGTCGCCTGGCACACCATGACCCAGGAACATCTCCTTAAAAACCTGCGCCAGGGCAACCCCAAGGCCACCAATCTGGGCTTTCGCCTGCTGAAGAAGCTGATCTTCAAACAGGTCAGCCCCTACATCTGCCCGGTCGGCGTCTCTTCTCTCACCGTGGACGTCGACGGCACGATCTATCCCTGTTATCAGTTGATGAACGAGGATTTTGAGATGGGCAGCGTCTTCGATCCAGACGTCACAGCCAGCCCCAGGTTTCGAGACGTCGAGCGCCTGATGCGCCAGAACAACAAGAACGACCACCCGGAGTGTCGCACCTGCTGGGCGCGCGGCGTCTGCAGCGGCTGCGTGGGAGAGCTCTACGCGACTACCGGCTCGCTCTATGGTAGAATCGAAGGAAACTGTGAGGGTATCAGGGAAAGTCTCGCCGTGGCCCTCTGCGGATTGGCAACACTGCGCACCGATAAGGCAACGTGGTCCAAGGTGGTGCGCGCCATCGCCGACGAACGGTCGACGCGGAGCGCGGCTGCGCCTCGAGGGTAGAGGCACTTATGTCTGAAAGACTCGACTGCACCGCAAACGCTCCAACGGAGGCGGCGCTCCGCCCGCGTGCGGCTCCCGGTCTACAGGCGTGGTTGCTGTATCGGCGCTCCGATGAGGACCTCTACTGCATCGGTGATCTGGAACGCGACCGTTTCATCGCCGTGCCGGACTCCAAGGTGGCGCTCGTGCTGGACGTCGCCGCCCACTTCGACGGCAAGCACTCTCTGGCGTGGATCGAGGAACACTACCGCGAAGAACACGCCCAGGAAATTGACGTCGCCCGACTCTATCACGTACTCGCGCGCGCCGACCTGATAACCGATCCCGTCTCGGCAGAGGTCTTCCGGGGAGAGTTTCGCCGCTTCTCCATCGACCTTCTGGAGATCCACACCCGAGATTTTTTCCGAAACTTGCAGCCTCTGGCCGAAAAACTCTACACCCCACTGCTGCTCTTTACCTTGCTGGCGATGTTGGCGGGACTGGGAAGCTTTCAACCGGCCCTCCTCACCAATCGAGCCGTCTATCAGGTCGGAGAGTCCTTTGCCCTGGGCTACGTGGTGCTCTCGTTGGCCAGCCTGCTCTCCCTGGGCCTCCACGAATGCGCCCACGCTGTTATCGCCGCAGCACGGGGCGCCGTGACGCGCCACGTCAAGATCGCGCTCTACATGGGCTTGATCCCCTACGTCTACACCGAAATCGCCGGCCTCTACACGTTACCCCCGGCGGACCGCCTGCGAATCTGGTCGGCCGGCTGCTACGCCAACGCCCTGGTCGGCGCCCTGGGCCTCGTGGGCTACCGCTTGATCGCACCTCACGTTTCCTTGATCGCGGGGCAGGTCGTCCTTAAAATAGCGCTGGCGAATTTCCTGATGATCCTGGGCAACCTCTCCCCGCTCCTGCCCACCGACGGGTACTTTATCGTCTCGACCCTCTTGAAAAAGGTCAATATCCGCACGAACGCTTTTCAGGAATTCTTCAGGTGGATAAAAGGCAGGCGAAACAACCTCAAAGGTTTCACGCTACTCTACTTTATCGCCAGCAGTCTAGCGCTCCTGCAGATATTCGCCCTGCAAGTCCGTTGGTTTATTTACATCTACGGCGAGCTGCGGACCCGCCAGCTCCCCCTCGTCTTCGTAGTAGTGATCCTGGGACTGCTGCTCGCGGCCCGGATCCTGGTCCCCGCGCACCTCAAGCGACGCACGCCTTCAAAAAGAGCGCTGCCGCACCGACAATCCCTAGGAGAATAACCGACCATGCCTGTTCCTAAAACAGAACGACGCGCTACCAGACTACTCAACGATCTGCAGGCGCTGAAAGCCGCCCAATCGACCACCCCGCCCACAGCCCCGGAACCTGTGACCGCCGCCCTGGTGAAGGCTGTCCACGCGCTGGAGCAAGCTTTCCGCGTCACCGGCTACTGGAACGACTTCAGCTACGTGGCTGCGGGCGGCCGCGACTGGATCACCGCCTACGTCGGCTGGTCGCTGCTTCAGACCCCCCACACCGACCGCACGGTCATTGACCAGGCCGGACGCCTGCTGAAACGCGATTACCATCCGGCGCACGGGTGGGCCTACCGTCCCGGCCTGCCCCGCGACGCCGACTCGACCAGCTGGGCCCTCCTCTTTCTCGCGGAGAGCGGCGCAGACATGGAGCTCGCCGCCGCCCGGGACGAACTCCTGCGCTACCAGAATCCCGACGGTGGCTTCCCGGCCTATCCCACCACCGAGAAGATTGGGCAGTACATCGGCGCCGGACCGGAGAGAGACCTCTCGGCGTGGTGTGACTCGCACCTGGGCGTCACCTGCGCCGCGATCCTGGCCCTCCAGGCGGCGGGAACCGCCCGCGACGCACCGTCGCTGCGCAAGGCGCGCGACTTCGTCCGGCAGCAGCAGACGGCGGCGGGGTACTGGCACAGCTACTGGTACTACGGTCGGACATACGGGACCGCCCACGCGGTTCGGGTGTTGCGAGAGCGTGATACCGCCGCAGATCGCGAGCGCCTGCGCCACGCCCAGACCTGGCTCGAGGAGAACCAACGTCCCGACGGGAGCTGGGCCAGCGGTCAATCCGAAGGTCCCGGACGCCCCTTCGACACCGCGCTGGCGATCCGCGCCTTGCTGGATCTCCCGGACTTCCACCACCAAATCATGGCGCGGGGCGTGAAGTGGCTCCTGAACGAGCAGCAGCCCGAGGGCCACTGGCCCTCGTATCCCACGCTGCAGCTCCCGCCGGGCTCGGATCACGCGCCCTGGCAGACGCCGGCGTGGCCTCTCACGCGCTGGCCGCCGAAAGGCGACTTCCACGGCGTCTGCGTCCCCGATGAGAACGGTTTCTACACCACAGCGACCGTCATCCAGGCGCTGGCTGCCTGGGTGGCCAAGGGAAATAGCGAAGAATGAGCGTTACCCGAACCAAGGTCTGGCGCGATCTCTGGGATAACAAGGCCCGCACCTTGATCACCGTCCTGGCTATTGCAGTGGGGGTGCTGGCGCTGGGATTGGCCTTCGGGCTCTCCAACGTCCTGCGCACGCGCCTGACCACGGCCTACCGCGACAGCCAACCGGCTCACGTCATCTTCAACCTCCAGACCCCCTTCCGGCGAGAGGTCGTCATCGCCGTCGAAGAGGAGGAGGGGGTCGCCCGCGCCGAGGTCACGGCGCAGACGACCTTCGAGTGGAAGCTGCCCGGCGATACGGAATGGAGGCAGGGTCTGTTGATCGCCCGCGAAAACTACACCACGCAGCCGATGAATCTGATCGAGCGAGAGACAGGTACTTGGCCGACGGACGACGCACTCACCGTTGAGCGCCACACCGCCCAGGCCTATGACCTGGCGGAAACCACTGAGATCCTGGTCAATACCGGGCATCGCGCGCGTCCGTTCCCGGTGACCGGCGTCGTCCGGGATCCCACGTCGCCCGGCCCCCAGATCTCCGGCATGGGGACGTTCTTCGCCACACCCGCGCTCTACACCCGCCTCACCGGGAAGACGACCTTCAACCAGCTCTCTGTCCAGCTGCCCGGTTACGACGAGGTTCAGGCCAGAAGGACCGCCGAGACCGTCGAGGCGCGCCTGGATCGCCTGGGCATCCCCGTCCAGGGCTACGCACTGAACGACCCCAGCGTCCATTTTTTGCAGCAGATGATCGACGCGGCGTTCCTGATCTTGACGGCAATGGGCGTCCTCTCGCTGGGACTCAGCGCCTTTCTGATTATCAACACGACCAACGCCGTCATGGTCCAGCAGATCTGGCAGATCGGCGTGATGAAGACCTTGGGAGCCACGCTCGGGCGGCTGCTACGCCTCTATCTAAGCGTCGTCTGGTTGTACGGAGGATTGGCCCTGCTCCTGGCGGCGCCGCTGAGCGCGTTGGCGACCTACCCCCTGGCCCGGTTCCTGCTGGATATGGCCAACGTCCCCCTACACACCTATCGACCGGATCTCAAGAGCTTCTTGCTCCAGACCGGCGTCAGCTTCGCCGTTCCCACGTTGGCTGCCCTCGTCCCGCTGCTCAAAGGCGTGCGGATCACGATCCGCGAAGCCTTAGGCAGCCACGGCATCGGAGGTGAATACGGGCGCAACCGCCTGGAACGCCTCTTCGGTCAGCTGAAAATCTTACCGCGTCCCCTGCGGCTCAGCCTGCGAAACACTCTGCGCCGCCGCGGACGCGCCACGCTCACTCTGCTGACGCTGGCGCTGAGCGGCGCGCTCTTCATCATGGTGATGAGCGTCGGCGCCTCTCTGGAGGCCTCCCTGGCGTTTCTCATCAAGGACGTGGAGATGGACGCCCTGCTTGACTTCGAGACGCCGCAGCGCACCGCCGTCCTCCAAGACGCCGCCCGCGTCCTGGACACGCCCGTCATCCTGGAGACGTGGTCGCTGTACGGCGCCACGCTGAATCTGCCGGAAGAGGAGCGTGCCGTTCAGGTCTGGGGCGTCCCCCCGGACTCCGACCTCTTCCATCCCCGGATTGTCGCGGGCCGCGCCCTGCTCCCCACCGATCAACGCGCCCTTCTGCTTAACCAGAAGATCGCGCGAGAGGAGAGCTTGCACGTGGGAGACGAGGTGACGCTCACCCTGCAGGGGCAAGAAACGACGTGGACCATCGTGGGGCTCATCTTTAACCTCAACAACCGGCAGCGGGACAATTTCGTCCCCCTTCCCGCCCTGGGGCGCGTTTTGCACAGCGCCCCGGGCGGGAACCTGGCTCTGGTCCGCGCCACCGCCGCCGTCGACGCAGAGGGACAAGAGAGGCTGGCCCGGCAGCTGAAAGCCTATTACCAGGAGGCCGGCCTGGATGTGGGCGGCTATGATACGGCTGCCGCCGCACTCGACCGCAACCGCAACGCGCACCGGATCATCCTGGCCCTGCTCTTTATGATGACCTGCCTGACCGCCCTCGTCGGCAGCCTGGGTCTGATCAGCACGCTCTCCATCAACGTCGTCGAACGCCGCCGGGAGATCGGCATGCTCCGCGCCATCGGCGCCACGACGCCGTCCATCCTCCGGATATTCGTCAGCGAGGGCGTCTTTCTGGGGCTTGCCAGCACGTTCTTCGCGCTTCCGCTGAGCTACCCCGGCGCCCGGCTGCTCTCGCAGCTCGTGGGGGAAGCGTTATTCAGCGGTACGCTAGCTTTCCACTACTCGTTCACAGGCTGCGTGCTCTGGATCGGCCTCGTGATGGCCCTCTCGGCCCTCGCCAGCCTCTGGCCCGCCCTGCAGGCCACGCGGGTGAGCGTCCGTCAAGCACTAAGCTACGAGTGAAGCTGATAGCTCCAGAAAAAGAGCCGGAAGCAAAACGCTCCCGGCTTCCCCTGCGGATCCCGTCATCAACGTCGCTCAGGTCGCCTCTTGGATAATGCGGGCCAGCTGCTGCGCAATCTGCGCCGGCGTCCCCTCCACCGGCACGCGCTGACGCTCCCGTGACGCCGCCTGCTCCAGGCCCGAGACGATGGTCGGGGAGCCGGCGGCACCGATCAACGCTTCATCGACAGCGAGGTCGTCCGCGTCCCAGACGGTCAGCTGCTCCGGCGCAAAGGCCCACGCCTTGATGCGGTAGTC
>CAZCPK010000259.1:0-6088 GCA_964500755.1 uncultured Anaerolineales bacterium | reverse complement strand
GCGTCCCCGAGCGGGTGGCGCTGGCGACCGCCCGGACCGCCACAGACCTCGGCTACGCGCGCCGTCCGCTGCCGGCGGAGACGCTGCAGACGCGCATTGAGCAGCGGATCGCGCGCGCCCGGTCGCTAACGGCGACACTGATGGAGCAAGAGCTTATCGCGCCGGAGGATGAAGCGCACTGAGTTAAACGTTAGCGCGTTGCAGGTTGAACGTTGACCCCATGCGGGCCGCGGCGATGATGGCGGCGGCCATGCTCGCGGCGTCGGCGACGCCCTGACCGGCGATGTCGAAGGCCGTGCCGTGGTCGGCTGAGGTGCGCACGATGGACTCGGCGAAGTTGTGCGTCTTGACGGCGATGTGGCCCTGATCGTGGTACATGCAGACGACCACGTCGAAGTCGCCGCGCAGCGCCGCGACGAAGACGGAGTCCGGCGAGAGCGGGCCCTCCACGTCGATGGCGCGGCTGCGCGCCGCGCGCACCGCCGGGGCGATGCTGTCGAGCTCCTCGTGGCCCAACAGGCCCCCTTCCCCGTTGTGCGGGTTGAGCCCCGCCACGGCGATCCTGGGGGAGGAGATCCCCAACGCCTTGAGTCCCGCGTCGGTGATGGCGATGGTGCGCAACACCCGATCGTGGGTGATGTGACGCGGGATCTCGCGGAACGGCACGTGGCGCGTGACGTGGGTGACGCGCAGGCCCGGCGTCGCCAGCATCGTCGTGCACTCGTCGGTCTCGGTGAGGTCGGCCAGGAGCTCGGTGTGTCCGATATAATTGTATCCCGCGGCACGCATGGCGGCTTTGTTGAGCGGCGCCGTCGCGATGGCGTCGAGCTCTCCCGCTAGCGCCAGCTCCGCCGCCGTGCGCACATAGTCGACGGCGGCTCCGCCCGCGGCGGCGTTGACCGCGCCAACAGTCACGGCCTCGGGAGCGAGGTTGTGCAAATCAAGCACCGTCAGCGCCCCCACGGCGAACTCGACTGTCGGAACCGCGTCGACCGGATACACGTCGGTGTGACGGGCGGCGAACTTGTCGGTCGCGAAAACCCGCGCGTCGCCAATGACCAACGGTCGGCAGACTTCACGAACGTCGGCGCGCCGCACCGCCTTCACCACCACCTCCGGCCCGATGCCCGCCGCGTCCCCCACGGTGATGCCCACGATGGGCAGTTTTTGTCTCACCACGTTGCACCTCCACCGTTTCCGTTTCTCTCTCACAACTTGCAAAAGGTTCGCTCCCCCTGAGTATAACGAGCAACAAACGTAGTGTCAATCGCGCCCAACGAAAATCCAACGCGGCTTAACAGAATCCAAAGCCTCTCGCGACCTGCCCCACCCCCTATCCCGCCATGTTCGTGTTACGCTAAATCTGTGTATTTTTGCATCTGTTGACGATCTGACTAAGAGACTACAGGACTATTCTGAAGGAGATCTTCATGAAAAAGATCGTGACCGTGACCATGAATCCGGCGCTGGATATGAGCACGCACATCGAACAGGTGATGCCAAACCGCAAGCTGCGCTGCGATGCGCCGCGTTACGAGCCGGGCGGCGGCGGTATCAACGTCTCCCGGGCCATTCGGCGGCTGGGCGGAACGTCGAGGGCGCTGTACACCTACGGCGGCACCCTTGGCAAGATGTTCAAAAAGCTACTGGAAGACGAGGGGATCAACCAGATCCCTATCCCGATTGAGAACTTGACGCGAGAGAGCTTCACCGTGCTGGAGGAGCGCAGCGATCAGCAATACAGGTTCAGCCTACCGGGTCCCGAGTTGCAAGAAGTAGAGTGGCAGCGCTGTCTGGAACGCATCCGGGCGTTAGATCCAGAACCCGATTTCCTGGTCGCCAGCGGGAGCCTCCCGCCCGGCGCGCCGGAAGATTGCTACGCGAAGTTGGCGCGGCTGTGCCACGAGAGGGGCTGGCGTTTTATCATCGACACCTGGGGGAAGTACCTCAACCACGCCGTGGAAGAAGGCGTCTATCTCATCAAGCCCAACATGCGTGAACTGGGCCACCTGGCGGGCGAGAAGATCGAGAACGAGGCACATCAGGAGAACGTGGCCCGAGCGTTGATCGAGGACGGCCAGGCGGAGGTCGTGGTGGTCTCCATGGGAGCAGCCGGCGTGCTGCTGGTGGCCGAAGAGCGCGCCGAGCGCATCAACGCACCAACCGTCAAGATCGTCAGTCGCATCGGCGCGGGCGACAGCATGGTAGGTGGCATCGTCCTGGCGTTGGCGCGGGGCGAAGCGTTACGCAAAGCCGTGATCTACGGCGTGGCGGCAGGCTCGGCCGCCGTCAAGACACCGGGAACGGAACTCTGTCGCCGGGAGACAACGGAAGCGCTCTACCAGCAGATGCTCGAAACAGAGAAGTAGTCGTCCGGGAGATAGAGATACGCGGGGGCGTGGATATCCACGCCCCCAAGAGTACACAACGATGTAGTGAAACTTAATGCAGACCGTTGTAAAGCGCTTTCATCAACTCACCATCCGCGGTATCGCCGGTCAGATCCCAGACCATGGCGCCGCCCAAACCGTGCGCGTTGACGTAGTCCATCTTGTTCTGGATGGAAACCGGGTCGTCGTAGCTCCAGAAGACGTTGCCGTTGAAGATCCAGTAGGCCTCGGTCACCGGGTCACGGAACGACGGATAGCCCAACGCGCTCAGGACCTTGTAGTCCTCGATGCCATCCTCGTATGTGCCGTTGGCGGGACCGGTAGCGGACTGATAGAGGCCGTTGTTCGCGTCCGTGACGCCTGTCCAGCCGCGTCCGTAGAAGGGGATGCCCAACGTCAGCTTGGAGGCCGGGATACCCGCCCCCAGATAGGCCTGCACGGCGTTGTTCGCGCTATAATATTTGGCCGGGGGATCGGAGGGATCGTCGGGGGAGTTGTAGAGCGGTGCGTGGAAGTTGGTCGGACCATTCGTCGCCCAGGCACCGTGCATATCGTAGGTCATCAGGTTGATCCAGTCGAGATGCTGATGAATCTGATTCAGTTGAATCTTCTCGTACTTGTCCTGCCCAGCCGGAGCCGCGATGGTGAGCAGGTACTCCTCACCGGTCTCGGCCTCGTAAGCGTCCAACTGACTGCGGAACTCGGCCAGCAGTGCCGTGAAGTTCTCCGTGTCCTCGGGGCGATAGACGTTGTGCTCGTGGCCCGGGGCCGCCGGATACTCCCAGTCGACGTCGATACCGTCGAAGACGCCGGCCGCCGCACCGGGCCCGCCGGCACCGCCCTCTTCAGGCAGATTGCCCTTGATGTAGAGATCGATGCAGGACTCCACGACGCGCTGACGCGAAGCTTCGGTCAGCGCCGCGTCGGAGAAGCCCGCCGACCAGGTCCAGCCACCCAATGAGATCAGGACCCGGATGTTAGGATAGAGCTCCTTGAGCTTCTTCAGCTGGTTGAAATTGCCCTTGAGGGGCTGATCCCAGGTGTCACCCTCACCATCGACGCTGGAGGCGGCGTCGTAGGACTTCTGATAATCGGCGTAAGCGTCGCCGACGCCCTGTTGCGTCACCATGATGCACTCACCGTCGACGATGTTCCCAAAGGCGTAGTTAATAACCGTAATGCGATCGGCCGTGCCGCTGGTGACGACGTCCTTCACGTGATAGTCGCGCGCATAGACGCCCCACTGTGTGAAGTAAGCGATCACTTCTTTGTCGGTAGGGGTGGTCGTCGGTGTAACTGTCGGCGTCTCGGTGGGCGTCTCGGTAGGCGTCTCCGTCGGGGTTTCGGTCGGGGTCTCCGTCGGGGTTTCGGTCGGGGTCTCCGTCGGGGTCTCCGTCGGGGTTTCGGTCGGCGTCTCGGTTGGGGTTACCGTCGGCGTGACGTCACCGACCTCCTCCCAGACGCCCCACTGACCCGTCGTGCCGGGCTCGTCGCCCTGGGTCCACCACTTAGCTTCCCAGACCTTGTCATTATGCATCACGCGATCCCCGCCGGTGTAGATGGCGCCGGGGTCCCACTGCGGATAAGGCTCATCGGTCGGGGTCTCTGTTGGCGTCTCCGTGGGCGTCTCGGTGGGCGTCTCGGTCGGGGTCTCTGTTGGCGTCTCCGTGGGCGTCTCGGTGGGCGTCTCGGTCGGGGTCTCCGTGGGCGTCTCCGTGGGCGTCTCCGTGGGCGTCTCCGTGGGTGTCTCCGTGGGTGTCTCCGTGGGCGTCTCGGTCGGCGTGACGTCTTCAGCCAGCGACCATAGCGCTGGAACGTTGGGCGGTTCCCATCCCACCAACGACGTATGATTCTGCAAACACTCGTAGGTGCTGCCGTCATAGGCGACCAGATCACCAGGGCTATAAGCCACGCCAGGCTCCCAATCTGGCGCAGCGCTAGCGGCAATGTCCGGAGCGTTGACGGTCAATGTAGCAATAAGAAGGCTGCAAATGACCAAAAACACAAGTTTTCGTAGACGTAGCATGTCATTCCTCCAGTTGTAGATGCTTCAAATTGACCAGACTGCGATGTATACGGACGTTTCTAATACTGTCTTGAGCGTAAACCTCGATAATCACCTCCAATTTCACACTAGAGTATTTTCTTCATCTCACAAAGACCTCTCCGGGTGCGTTTTCTCTAGTAGACGATAGTGGCGCGGAGAGGTATTCTCACATCCAGAACCTATGTTATGATTCCTTGTAGGATAGAAGAGGGGAAGTAAGACGCACTGTCTCACTTCCCCACCTCTCGTTATTATACTGTCGTCGTTCCAGCTTACGCCGAACGACCGATCGGAGCGCGCCGGGAGAACCGCCTCACCCGGCGCGCCATGCATGTTACTGAATTGCGTCGATTAACACCCCGTTGCGATCTCCACTGAACTCCCAGAACATCACGCCACCCAGACGCCACGTGTCGATGTACTGACGTTTGAGCTGCAGCGATTGAGTATCGTCGTAGCTGATAAAGATGCCGGTGTTGGGATTGTAGACCCACGGTTGCTTGGTCTCATCGTACCAGTAGCGGGTGTAGCCGTTGGTATTGACGTAGTTCTGCGCGATGTCCCAGTAGTCGAAGACGCCGGTAGGACCGCTCTGTCCGTCGTCCCAGGTACCCATGGGCGCGCCATTGCCCTCCTGATAGAGGCCGTTGTTGACGTTCGGCACCTCTTTCCACGCACGTCCGTAGAACGGCACACCGACGACGAGCTTGTCGGCAGGCACGCCCGCGTCCAGATACTGCTGAACCGCCGCGTGCATATTGTAGAGCAAGCGCTGATCTTCATTGGGGTTGGGATCCTCGGACGACGCATACATGGGCGCGTGGAAGTTGGTCACGTCTTCCCAGCTGCCGCCGTGGAAATCGTAAGCCATGATGTTGAGGAAGTCCAGGGGTTCGACCAACTCGGGCAGTTCGAGATTGACGATCTTATCGTAGCCGGCGGACGCCGCGATCGAGAGCAGATACTGCTCGCCGGTCTCGGCCTCGAGAGCGTCCAGCTGGCGACGGAACTCCTCCATCAACAGCGTGTAGTTGCGCTTGTCGGCGGGATCGGTGTGATTGTCGGGCAGGCCACCCGCCACCGGATACTCCCAGTCAATGTCGATACCGTCGAAGACGCCGGGATGCGTACCGTAGGTGCCGCCAAACTCACCCTTGACGTAGAGATCGACACACGACTCAACGAACTTCTCGCGCGCCGCCTGGGTCATGGCGACGTCGGAGAAGTACTTGGACCAGGTCCAACCGCCGACGGAGATCAACACTTTCAGATCGGGATGTTCCTGCTTCAAAAGTTTGAGCCGGTTGAAGTTACCGCGCAGACAGCCCTGGTCCCAGCAGTCGCCGGGGTAGGACTTATCCACGTCGGCGTAGGAATCCCCCAGGATGCAACGACCATCCGGTGAGATATTGGAGAAGGCGTAGTTGATGTGCGTCACCTTGTCGACGGGGATGTCAGAGACCTGATAATTGCGGGCGTAGATGCCCCAGGCCGTAAAGTAGCCGATCTTGCGGTAGGATTCCGGTGTAGTCGTGGGCGTGACGGTGGGTGTCTCGGTGGGAGTTTCTGTCGGCGTCTCGGTCGGCGTCTCGGTCGGCGTCTCGGTGGGCGTCTCGGTCGGCGTCTCGGTCGGCGTCTCGGTCGGCGTCTC
>CAZCPK010000258.1:0-6120 GCA_964500755.1 uncultured Anaerolineales bacterium | reverse complement strand
AAGTCGTGGAAGCTTACCGACGAGGACTGGCGCAATCGCGCGAAGTGGGACGTCTACGAGGAAGCCATCGAGGATATGCTGCTGCGCACCAGCACCGTCACGGCGCCGTGGACCGTCGTCGAGGGGAACGATAAACGCTACGCGCGCATCAAGACGCTGCGCACCCTGGTCGAGCTGCTCAGCCAGGAGCTGGACTACGAGCCGCCGGATCCGCTTTCCAGCTAAATCCCGCGGGTCGCGTCAAACAATCGACGCAAGATAGGGCGGGCCGTGAACGCCGGCGTTCACGGCAGCGGCTCGCCCTGCAGCCCCCCACGCTCCTCTTTCACGAGCCGCGTAGCTACCAGACGGTTATACAGAGCGTGCGATGTCCGCGCCGTCACGGAGAGATAGTTGTCGGTCAGGCCGTGCCAGCGACCCTCCGCGTCGCGCTCCTCCCAGAGCACCGGCAGCACGCGACCGATGAAACGACGCCGGTAGTCGTGCGCCAGCCGCCGTCCCAGCGCACGCATGCGCCTGGAACGACGCTTGCGGACGCGATGGGGCACCCGGTCTCCCAGACGCACCGCGGGCGTTCCCTCGCGCTCCGAGTAACGGAAGACGTGCAGACGCGCAAAGGCCAGCTCCTCGACGAAGGCCAGACTCACCTCAAAGTCCGCCTCCGTCTCCCCGGGAAAACCGACCATAACGTCCGTCGTCACCGCCAGCTCAGGAGCAATCTCGCGGGCCAGCGCCACGATCCGCGCGAACGCCTCCGTGGTGATGCGGCGGCCCATCCGCCGGAGCGTGGCGTCACAGCCGGCCTGCAGGGGCAGATGCAGCTGACGACAGAGCCGGGGATCCTCCCACTGTCGCAGCAACGCTTCATCGACGTCCCAGGGCTCAATCGAGGAGAGGCGCAGGCGCGGTACGTCGGTCTCCCGCAACAGCGCTGCGACCAGCTCCGCCAGCCCCTCCTCTTGCGCCAGATCCTGCCCGTAGGCGCCCAGACTGACGCCGGTGAGCACCACCTCCTGCGCGCCTTGCGCGCCCAGGGCGTGCACCTGGCTCACGACGTCGGGCAGCGGACGGCTGCAGGCCGGCCCGCGCAGGATACGGGTGAGGCAGTACGTGCAGGAGCTGTCGCAACCGTCCTGGACGCCGAGAAAGGCCCGCGTATGTCGCCACAACCCGGGACGCCACGCAATCGGAGCGGCGGCTGCTCCGCTGACCCTTTCGACCGTCTCCGACTTCTGGGGGTTGGGGATCACCCAGCGGACGCCGGGGAAGTCCGCGCGCACGGTCTCCCGCTGGGAGACCCAGCAGCCCACAGCGGCGATGTCGGCGGCGGGATTGGCGCGGTGCAAGGCCCGCAGGCGGTGGCGGCAGCGTTTGGCCGCCTGGGAAGTTACGGCGCAGGTGTTAAGCACCATAACGTCGGCCTTCTCCGGCGCAGCGACCAGTTCCGCGCCGGCGCCGAGAAAGCCGCGCGCCATCTCCTCGACTTCCGCCGCGTTGAGACGGCAGCCCAAGGTGTCCAGATAGACGCGCATCAGGAACGCAAACGTTGTACTCGAAGACCTGTAGTCCGCAGCTCGTCCTGAACAGTTTGCACGACTTGATCGATATCGGTGCCTTCCCAGACGAAGATCGTCACAATATTCGCCCGATCATCTACGACCGCGGTCCAGGGATCATCCATCGACACATTTATCTCCATCAGAGTATCCCAGATCCGCTCATGTTTTCTCTTGTCCCGTAGATCCGGGATTTTCAGCGTGCGTCCCTCAAGCAACGTGCGCTTGGGAAGCTCTTCGACAACATCGGTCTGTAGTTCTATATCGGGTAACAAGGTAAAGAACAACAAGACGGTCACTCCGACCAGAACGACACCGACCACGACGTAGAGCAGGCTCTGCAAGAGGGTGCGGAAGAAGTCACGGACCACGGGTGCCGGAAAGTGCCAGAGAAAGATCAGAAAAGCTACGTATAATACCAACAAAAAAAGATTGCGTAACAGAGGGTAGCGATAGGTCTCGACCATCTCTTCATTCGTTCTTTTGTTCATCCTTTGATTATCCTTCCTTGGCTCTACTGAAATAACTAAATATCTCACCACAGAGACACAGAGGGCACAGAGAAAATAAGAGTGTACTTAAATAAATTAACCCAAGACGCTTATTCTGTGAATTTTTCTCAATGCCTTTTTAATATTACTCTCAGTGTTCCCTGTGTCTCAGAGGTTCAGATGCTTTTTTCAGCGGAGTCTTCCTTCAAATAAAGAAAATATCCTCAACGTACAGGCGTGACCGTGAGATTATCAAAAGCGACGTGTACGTCGGGCATATCGAAGGCGCCAGCATATAGCCCCACTCCGCCGCGTCTCAGGGCGTCGTCCTCTACAGCCAGAACCTGTTCTCCGTTAACCAGAAAGCCAAACGTAGCCCCCTCGGCGACCACTTCCAGCACGTTGGTCGCCAGCCCCTGATGAACCGCTTCGTGCGGCGTCCAATCGGAGCCCAACAGCGACCACGCGCCGTCGGTGTAGTGCGCGGCGCGCACGTAGCCGTCTCCGCTAACCGAGAAAGCGTAGAATTCATCGTCGCCCTGCATGCGAACCAACACGCCATACTCATTATTGACCGGCCCATCGACCTGTGTCGCCTCGACGCGCAGCTCAAAGTCACCAAACTTCCGCTCCGAGGCCGCCCAGGCGACCTGTCCGGGCTGTTGTACTCGGATGTGCAAGGCGTCGCCCTCGACGTCCACCGATGCCGCAGCGTCCGTGCTCAGGCGCCAGTCCTCTGTGTCGGCAAAGTCCTGCTCCCACGTTGCCGACGAACTTCCTCCACAAGCGACGAGTGCCCACGTCAACAACATCAGCACGCCGATAACTTTACACTTCCTCCGCCGCATCATTTGCCTCCCCCTCCGAGTTTACTCCTGAGGTTTGGTGACCTCAAAGTTGTCAAACCAGATCAACGTCGTCTCACCACGACGACCGGTACCCGCAGCCATGCCCACGTCACCGCGCTTAAAGGTGTCGTCCTCAACCTTGTCGACCAGGGAGCCGTTGACGTACAGCGCCAACGTCGCGCCCTCACAGACGGCCAGGATCTGGTTCATAGCGCCGTTATCCTTGATAAGGGGGGATTTCAACATCGCCCGTCCGGTCAGCGGCGTAAGCGTGCCGTCATCCGAGCGCCGGAAGATGGCGTAGTACCCATCCGCACTGATGGCGAAGTAGTAGAAGCCCTGGTCGCTGGCGCGGCAAATGAGACCGTAATGATTATCGAGCGCGCCATCCGAGCGCACCGCCGCTTCGACCATCACGTCCTGATAGGTATATCCTGCCGTAGTCCAGGCAAACCACTCGGGGACGTCAAAGCGGAAAAGATACTTGCCGCTTTCGTACCCTCGCAAAAACGGCTCCGTCGAGGCAGCCCCCCACCCGCTTGCCGGGTCCGAGAAGTCATCAAGAAAGAACGCCGGGCCGGTCGTACACCCGCCCAACGCGACGAGCATTATGATAATAGCTAATCTTTGCAGGAAACGCATACTAGCCTCCGAGTGGTTACCTCTTCGATTATACCGCAGGGAAGAAGGTGGGCAACAGCTCGGGGAAAGCGGGCAAACGAAGCGGTTCTGCGGCTTTCCAAGACCCCTCAGAGACTCCTTGCGACGTTTGTCCATGTTATCAACCCCGGCTGCGTTTGCCTTGTGCGCGGCTAAGCACGTTCTGTGACATTGGCGAGGGGCTTCGCTGACCACTCGCTTCGAAATCCCAAAAGGCGTCGCTGCTGAACCCAGGACCCCTATGTAACGGACTTGTCAAGGCAAAGGAGTGTGGTAGAATATCTGCGTGCGCCCCCGTAGCTCAATTGGATAGAGCACCGGCCTCCGGAGCCGGTGGTCCGCGTTCAAGTCGCGGCGGGGGTACTACCTCAACTCCGGCTCGGGCCGGGGGGTTCTTTTGGACTGTGACATTCCCTCTAACGCTGCGCTTCCATCTCAAATCGTCGCTGGCGGGCCGCGAAGCCCGTGCGCCTAGGGCCCGGAAACGTGGTAGAGAAAGGCCCGCCCTTGCTTACCCACCCTGGTAAGCACCGCCGTTTTCCACAGGCAATAGGCCATCTTCTGCGCCAAGCGTCGCGAGCGGCCCAGCGCCGCGGCTAGATCCTGGGTGGTGAAGGGATCGGGCAAATCCGCAGGCAGCAATCTTGCCATCTCTGTTGATGTAGAGAAGCGATGCCGCTCCACCACGCCCAACAAGCGCCGCTCCTCGATGACCCAACCATGCCGTCGCCAGCGTGTGACATCGTGATAGCGCAGCTCTTCCTCCTGTGTGAGCACCACGTCCAGGGAGAAATGTGGCTCGCAGAGCAGCTCGGGAAAGCTGACCAGCTCCTCGAAGACCTCCAGCACGCTGCCGCGCTTGGGGGATTTACGCCGCGTGCGCGGCCCTGCACCGTCGCGCGGTCGCTTGAGCAGCCACTTCTCGTAGGCGACGGGATAGACCAGACGCACAGGATGCCGCGCGACGAGATGCGTGAGTTTCCCCTTGATTGATGAGAAATTGCCGGTCTGAATTTCGATCAGGAGGTCATCGCGCACGACGTCGATCACGTAGCCGTCGACAGCGACCTCCAGCCGGTCGCCGGGGCGCGCATACCGCGCCTTGAGCGCGGCGTGGAGCGGTTGCTCGTTGAGCTCGCCGATCCCAGAAGAGATCATTCCGCCTGTCGCTCCTGCTGTTCGAGTGTCTCCAGCGCGATACGGGTCGCGCCACCGACGTAGTTCAGACAACGCATTCCCAGATTCTCGGCGACGAAGGCGCGCTGCCCGACGTCCGTGCCGAGGTCGATCCCCAGCAGGGCGCGGCAGCTCTTCGCGCCGAACTCGGCCTCGAAGCGCCGCAGAAGCGCCTGGACCGCCGCATAGTTGGCCTCGACGGACACGCCCGGCGCCCCGCGCCCGGTCAGCAGATTGATCCCCAGGATCGCTCCGGTAACCGCGCCGCACGGTCCGCACGTACGCGCCAGCCCGCTACAGAACCCCGTGGCGATTCTGGGGATCAGCTCCGACGTCACGCCGTACGCTTCCGCAATAGCGAGCAGGACGCTCTCCGCGCAGTAATAGTCGCCGGCGGCGAACAGCGCCCGGCTGCGCGCCACGGCTACCCCTACGGCGCTCTCTGGGTCACGCATCGTCTATCACCTCCTCAGAAGAATAGTCCCGCAGTCTCTTAATCAAGTCGTCAACGGATTAGAGAAAAATCAGGTAAATTCGCTCAATCCGGTGATTCGTCGGTGATTCGTTTTCGTTCTCGCCGGTGTAGATTCCCATAGGAGAGCGCCTTCCTTACCTACTCCAGCAGCTGCACCAACGGCTCGATGAGCTCATCGGGGACGGTATAGCGCAGGACCGCCCGAGAGACGCCTCGCAGGGTCGTAGAGATATCCGTCCCGCGCTGAGCTACCGTCAGGATGGGGATGCCCCGCGCGAAGGCATACCCTGCTTCGATCCCCACTCCAACTCCTTTCTCGGTCAGCTCGACGACGAGGAGATCACTGGCGTCGAGCAGCGCAAAGGCGCGGCGCATCAGCTCGTCGGGCGCGAAGTGGATCTGGCCCCATGCCTCCAGATCCCGCACGACGCACACCGTATCGATCCCTGCGGCAGTCAGCGCCGTGGTGAGCGCTTCGATCCGGGGACGGTTAGCGCCATCGGCGTGGTATTTGATAGCTAGATAGGCAAGCAACAGATAGCCTCCTGGTGAATCATAGCGTGCAGTCTCCCCCCCTATCTTACCCGATAAGTCGCAAAATACAGCCCTTTCAAAGCGCGCCCGTCTTCTCTTATAAGGTCTTTCGATTTCTAGTGGAGAAGTTTCCGTTTCTCCACTAGAAAATTTTGTTTGTAGTGGAGAAATTTTATTTTCAAGCCTAGAAAAAATTTTTCTAGGCTTGAAACTGCCTTCCTATCTCTTGTGGACGTTCACTGCTGCGGTAGAAAGTGGACGTTCACTGCTGCGGTAGAAAGTGGACGGTAAACGTTCAGGTGATTGAACTATGGGACACTGATCGACACAGATTACACAGATTTTTTCCCTCAAGTGCCCAGTAAGGCTCGTGGATGGCC
>CAZCPK010000257.1:0-6134 GCA_964500755.1 uncultured Anaerolineales bacterium | reverse complement strand
GCTGTAGACCGGCGTCAGTTCGTATAATGCCGGAAAGGTGCTTATCTGCTGGTAGCCCACCCACGTGAGCCCCCCGAGATAGACCAGGTAGCTGACCGCTTTGACGCCCGGCGGTAAGGCGCGTTTGCTCGCACTGAACCAGAAGAGCAGCGCGCCCACCACGCCGGCGCCCCCCAGGAGCCAGGGGCTTTGGAGGGGGAGCTCGCCGCCGAGGTACGTCCCCACCAGCATGGTGACGTAGACGACGAACAACGTCTGTTCGTTGACGCGCGGGAGCAGAAAGGGGTTGATCAAGCCGTAGAAAAAGGCGAAGACGCCGATGGGGATCGCGATGGCCTGGAGAAGGGCATCCTCCATAGCATAGCTCATTCGGTTGATGCCTCCCAGGCGCAGGATACCGACCGTGATCCCGCCTACAGCCAGCAGCCCTATCATCACCAGGCGTTCGGGCGTGAGCCAGGCGGGCAGATACGGCAGCGTAACCGACGTACCGTGCTCGCGGCGGGCGATCTCCCAGAGGCTCAAAATCTCAATTAACAGACCCAGGCAGAGGGCGGTGAAAGTATCAATGCGCATCTGTCTCTCCCAGACCGAAGAGGGGGGATAGGGGTTCCTTGCCGACCAGTCCGATGTAGAGCGGATGTGGCTTGATGATGATAATGGCCCAGCTGACGAAAAAAACAATCGCGATTTGCTGGTCGAAGAAGGGCCTGTATTCCTGAACGCGGGAAAACTCCTTCTCCAGGACGACGTTCTCGGAGTTGCGGTATTGATAGGACAGGTAGCGGATGGGGACGGTGGTTTCTGGCGTCAGCTCGTCCCAGTAGCTCTCGGGGTAGTACTTCATCTCCAGCCGGGTCGAGTGCTTATTTCCTTCTGCGTTGGTGAAGTCGACGAAGATCCAATCATTATCCGGAGATTGAAAGTCGACCGTCGCTGTGGTGACCTTCCCCGCTTCCTGCATATCGCGGACGTATTGCCGGTGTTGGTTGACCTCGTCGATGCCGGTGAGACCGCCGACCAGAAAGAGAATAATGGCCATAAAGGAGAGAAAGGTTAGCAGAAAATCCATAATCACTAACGTGACGTCGACGGCTTGCTTGATTTTGGCCTTGTTCATAACTTGCTCCCTGTGCCCCTCCTGTGATCAGGGGCTCCCATCTTATGATGAGGGCTTAAGACGTCTGTGGGGGACTCAGTGGCAGCGTGAAGCTGAACGTGCTGCCCTTGCCGACCTCGCTCTCGACCCAGATGCGTCCGCCGTGGGCCTCGACTGCCATCTTGCAGAAGGTCAGACCGAGGCCGGTACCGCTGCGCTCCGGCCTCTCGTCTTTCACCTGCGTGAATTTGTCGAAGATCGTCGCCTGATATTTGAGCGGAATCCCCTGTCCGGTGTCGTTGACCTTGATAATGACCTGATGATCCGCGCGTTGCGCCTGGAGTCGGATCGTGCCGTCGCGCGGCGTATGTTTGATGGCGTTGGAGAGCAGGTTGGCGACCACCCGGCTGATCAGGTCGGAGTCGCAGGGGACCTTACCGATTCCCTCTTCCACCTCGACGCTCAGGTGTTGTCCTTCGATCTCGGTCAGCATGCGGACAGCTTTAGATTCCTGGGCAAGCAGCACACCGATTTCGATGGCCTGGAAGTCGGGCTGCATCTGTCCGGCTTCCATCTTGCTCACGTCCAACAGTTCATCGACCAGCCGCAGCAGCGTCTCCCCGCTGTGACGAGCGTCTTCCAGCAATCTCTGCAGCTCGGGACTCAGCTGTTGTTGCCCCATTCTGAGGACGTCCAGTACGCCCATCAGGGTGGTCATGGGGTTGCGCAGGTCGTGCACGATCATGTCCGTCAACGTCTGGCGGAGACGCTCGGACTCGCGCAGCTGCTGGTTCCGCGTCTGCAGGCGCTGTGCCAGGCCGCCCGCCAGCTGAGAGGTGATGAGGGTGGGGATGGCAAGGGTTATCCAGTTGATGACGAAGAGCCAGCCTCGTCCCGCCGGTGAAAAGTTGATCTGCCAGATCTGAATGATGGGGAGGACCTTCAGGTGCTCCAGGAAGAGGACGACGGCGTAGGCGAGCACGCTCAAGAGAGCGATGATCGTCGCCCCCGCACGCCCGAGGAGGAAGGAGGTGCCTACCACCGCCAGGATGTAAAGCGCCGGCACGGGGGTCTGGGGCCCGCCCGTAAAATGTACCGTCACCGTGATGAGCAGGGTGTAGGCAATCATGACGCTCCAGGCGACGAGGCGCGCCGCCAGCCCGGCGCGGAGAGCGACCTGTCCGCTCAGGGAGACCGCCAGAGCCGTGAAGACGACCGCCGAGAGGGGGGCCGTGGGAATTTGCAGCGCGATAATTTCGTCGCCCGAGGCCAGGATCAACGTTCCCAGACAGAGGGTAAGCACCACGGCAAAAAGGAACGTGCTGTTCAGATCCCGGGTCAACCCGGTTTCCTCGTCATTGTACAGCCCGCGCTTCTTGGATGAGATCATGAACTCCTCTCTCGAGTTGGGATGTCGGTGTTACGTCCTTGATTCATGGCGTTCGATGGCGGCCTTGATCAGCCCACAGAAGAGCGGATGGGGCCGCTGCAGACGGGTGCGGAACTCGGGATGGAACTGCGTGCCCACCATCCACGGATGGTCCTTGAGCTCCACGATCTCCACGAGACGGCGGTCGGGTGAAAGCCCGCTGAAGACCAATCCGCCCTCGCTCAGGACGTCGCGGTAGGCGTTGTTGAACTCGAAGCGGTGCCGGTGGCGCTCGTCGATCTGTTCCACGCCGTAGGCCGCGCGGGCCTGGGTGCCCGGTTGCAGCATGCAGGGATACTCGCCCAGGCGCATGGTGCCGCCCATGTCGGAGATGGTGTGCTGGTCGGGCATAAGCGCGATGACGGGATGTTTGGTCTTGGGCGCGAACTCGGCGCTGTTGGGCGCGTCGCTCTGGAGCACGTGACGCGCCAGCTCGATGCACTGCACCTGCATCCCCAGGCAGAGGCCCAGATAGGGGATACGCTGCTCGCGGGCCACGCGCGCGGCCTGGACCTTGCCCTCGACGCCGCGGTAGCCGAAGCCGCCGGGCACCACGATGCCGTCGGCGTTCTTCACGAGCTCCATTCCCTCGCCGCGCTCCAGGAGCTCGCTGTGGATCCAGTCGATCTCCACGTCGCGCTCGTAGTAGAGCGCCGCGTGAGTCAGCGCCTCGCGGACGCTGGTGTAGGCGTCCTGCAGCTCCACGTACTTGCCCACCAGCGCGATCCGCATGGGCGCCTTCTCCTTGGGCTTGTTCAGCAGGTGGACGGCCTTGGCCCAGTTCTCTAGATCCGGCGCCGTGACCTTCTCCTCCAGCTCCAGCCGTTCGACGACCAGATCGCCGAGGCCGGTTTTCTCCAGCAGCAGCGGCACCTCGTAGATGCTCTCCGCGGTGACCAGGGGGACGACGGCGGAGGGCTCGACGTCGCAGAAGAGCGAGACCTTGTCGCGGATCTCCTCGTCGATGTCGCGGTCGGCGCGCAGGCCCACCACGTCCGGCTGGATGCCCATGCCGCGCAGCTCGCGCACGCTGTGCTGCGTCGGCTTGGTCTTGAGCTCGCCCGTGGCGCTCAGGTAGGGCAGCAGGGTGATGTGGATGTAGAGCACGTTCTCGCGGCCCACGTCCTTGCGCATCTGGCGGATGGCCTCCAGGAAAGGCTGGCCCTCGATGTCGCCCACGGTGCCGCCGATCTCCACGAGGGAGACGTCGGCCTCCATGCGCTGCGCGGCGGCGACGATGCGGCGCTTGATCTCGTTGGTGACGTGGGGGACGACCTGGATCGTGCCGCCCAGGTAGTCGCCGCGCCGCTCCTTGTTGATGACGTCGCGGTAGACTTGCCCCGAGGTGACGTTGTTGAGCTGGCTCAGGTTCTCGTCGATAAAGCGCTCGTAATGACCCAGATCCAGATCGGTCTCCGCGCCGTCGGTGGTGACGAAGACCTCGCCGTGCTGATACGGCGCCATGGTGCCGGGGTCAACGTTGAGGTACGGATCCAACTTCTGGATGGTGACGCGTAGGCCGCGGGCCTTGAGCAAACGTCCTAGCGAAGCGGCGGTGATGCCTTTGCCCAAGGAACTGACAACACCACCGGTGACAAAGATGTATTTTATAGGCATATTTGACTTTCCTCCTCGGGGATACTATTCTACTCCAAGCTACCGTAAAGTAAAATGTCGCTTGGTCGCTTAGACGCTTAGACGCTTGGTCGCGTGGTCGCGTGGTCGGTTGGTCGGTTGGTCGGTTGGTCGCTTGGTTGTTTAGTCGCTTGGTCTTTTTGTCCCTTTGCTGTTTTTGTTGTTCTAAAGGAAGTGCCTATGTCCTACGATCTCGTCTTTTTGCATCCGCCCAGTGTCTACGATTTTCGCAGGCGGGCGACGCTCTGGGGGCCGATCTCGGACCTGGTGCCGTCCACGCCCGTCTTCGACATGTACCCGGTGGGCTTCGCCACCATGCTGGCCTATCTGCAGGCGCAGGGCTACCGCGTGCGCATCAACAATCTGGCGGCGCGCATGGTACGCTCCGACCGCTTCGACGTCGAGCGCGCCATCGCCAACCTCGACGCGCGCACCTTCGGCATCGACCTGCACTGGCTGCCGCACGCCCACGGCGCGCTGGCGATCGCCGAGCTGGTCAAGCGGCAGCATCCGACGACGCCCGTCATCTTCGGCGGCTACTCGTCGACCTATTTCCACGAGGAGCTGGCGCGGCACCCCGCCGTCGACTACGTCGTGCGCGGCGACTCCGCCGAGGCGCCGCTGGCGCAGTTGCTGGCGCGCCTCCTGGCGGGCGATCCGCCCGGCGACGTGCCCAACGTCACCTGGCAGGACGCCGGCGGCGAGGTGCACGTCAACCCGCTGGCTTGCGTGCCCACCGACCTCGATCACCTGACGCTGGACTACGTGCCCGTGGTGCGCTCCGTCGTCCGCGACCGCGACCTGCTCAACTACGCGCCCTTCAGCCACTGGCTCGAGTACCCCATCATGGCGGCGCTGACGGTCAAGGGCTGTACCCAGAACTGCACGATCTGCGGGGGCTCGGCCTTCGCCGCGCGGCAGATGACGGGGCGGTCGGCGCCGGCCTACCGCTCGCCGGAGCGGCTGGCGGCTGACGTGCGACGCATCGGGCGGCTGGGGCGCGGTCCGGTCTTCTTGCTGGGCGACCTGCGCCAGGCGGGGATGGACTACGCGCGCCGCTTCTTCCGCGCCGTGCAGGGCTTCGACGGCGCCGTCATCGTCGAGTTCTTCCGGCCCGTCGACCGGGCGTACATGGACGAGCTGGCGGCGGCGCTGCCCGACTTCGTCGTCGAGTTCTCGCCGGAGTCGCACGACCCGGCGGTGCGGCGGGCCTCCGGCAAGGGCTACACCAACGCCGGCATCGAGCGGACCATCGCGGCGGCGTTGGACGCGGGCGCGCGCCGCTTCGACCTCTTCTTTATGATGGGGCTCTCACAGCAGACGCCCGCCTCGGCGCTGGCGACCGTCGACTACTGCCGTGACCTGCTCACGCGCTTCGACGACGGGCGCCTGATCCCCTTCACCTCCCCGCTGGCGCCTTTTCTAGACCCAGGGAGCCTGGCGTACGAACAGCCGAAGCGCTTCGGCTACCGGCTGCGCGCGCGGACGCTGGAGGCGCACCGTCAGCTGCTGCTGCAGCCCACGTGGAAGCACGTCCTCTCCTACGAGACGCGCTGGATGGACCGCGACGTGCTGGTCGACGTGACCTACGAGGCGGGCTTTCGTCTCAACCGGCTCAAGCGTGACGTGGGTCTGGTCAGCGCGGAGAAGGCCGCCGAGACCGAGGCGCGCATCGGGCAGGCCCGCGCGCTGATGGCGGAGATCGAGGGGCTGAGGGCGCGCTACGCGGGGGCGGCGCTGGAGCGCGAGCTCCTGGCGCGCAAGGCGCGCATCGACGCGGCGAACACCTCCACCGTCTGCGACAAGTCGGAGCTTGACGTGCCCGTCGGCTCGATCCCGTTCAAGGTGGTCAACCTCGCGAAGATCGGCCTGGGGCTGGAGAGTTAACCTCAAACAATGTAAGTTCGGAAAACACAATTGACTCTGCTGAAAAAAGCCTGTTTACCGCAGAGATCACAGAGAACGCCGAGA
>CAZCPK010000256.1:0-6176 GCA_964500755.1 uncultured Anaerolineales bacterium | reverse complement strand
AACATCCCCAACGGAATCTGGAAAGGCCAACTCGAGATATCGACGTAGGTGCGGAGGGCGGTGCTTGGATGCAGGTCGATGCGGTAGCTGCCGATGCCTACGCTGTCGAAGAAAGGTTCGGCGCCTTGCAGGTTACCCCGAGCTGCGACCCCGATGTGTTGCTCCAAGACGGTGAACTCGGCCCGAATGCGGCGGCTCTCGCGGACATAGACGTGCTTGGCGAGCCCATCATCGGTGCCCACGATATCGGGACGCAGACGCAGGCCGGGGTAACCGTAGCCGCCGTCGAGTCGGGGGGCTTCCGTCTGCATCCAGTAGAGCAGGGACAGGCTCAATTGCCCGGCTCCACGCAGATGTGTTTGTCGTTCTTCCTTCGATATACCAACGAGCGGCCCCAACCAGTAATCGATTTGGGGCCAGTTTACCAGCGTGATGTCGCTCGGATACATGTCTTCCGGGTAGTGGCGGCGATAGAAGATGCGGCGATAGTGCCAGAAATCCTCGGCGTGCGTGCGGTCGGTTGGACCGTTAAAGATGGCACGATGTCGGGTCTCGAGCGTCTCCGGATCGACGTCGGTCCAGCTTAGCTGTCGCGCCGGCCAGAAGTCAGCCTGGTAGCTGCGCCAAAACGTGTACTCCTCCGGTTGTTCAATGGTATGATCTTCGTCCGGTAGATAATCCAGCGCAAAGCACCAGGAGATGGCCTGCTGATCCAGCGGATCGGGTTCGTCCGGTAGCGCGTGTGGCTCTCCTGTCTGAGTCCGGCTTTCCGCCCCGATGACGTGTTCGACGCCTGCCAGAGGCAAGAGGTCACCCAGCTCGGTCGCGTCCAGAATATAGGGGGCGGTCACCACCAGCGACTCGCCGGTCACGTTGTTGCGCAACGTCACCGCCTCCACGCGGTCGCCGTCGGTTGCGACGGCGATGGGACGGTGATGTAGCAGCACCCGGAGCTGACGGTTGGCCCGAAAGGGCGCCAGCATCTCTTCAAGCACGGCTAGCGCCACGCGCGGCTCGTGACAGAGCGGGCTGACCCAACCCATGCCGGGATTGAGGTGCTCCATTGTTCGGGCGGCGGGCAATAGGGGATAGTTTCTGCGATAGTAGCTGCGGATGCCTTGGCGCAGGCGACGATAGCTGGCGGTGCACCCCATCGCCTCAATCCACGGGTGTTCGTCCGGCGGGACTGCTTGGGCGGTGAGCTGCCCACCGACCCAATCTGTGGTTTCAGTTAGAATCACCCGCTTGCCAAGTTGTAACGCCGCCAGTGCCCCCGCCACGCCACCCAGGCCGCCGCCGACGATCAGAATGTCCGACTCATATTCTCTGGTCATAAGTACCTCCGGGGTTGATGTGTGGAGAGTTCATTTTCACGGACAGTTAGATTTACACTTTCCTTAATTTCGCGAGAAAACCACTGAACCCTCAACCCAAACTGCGTCTCATCTAGTGCACTCCATGTTGGGCAAACGCGGTGATGACTTGGGCCCCATCCCGGGATTTCGAAGCGAGTGGTCAGCGAAGACCCTCGCCAATGTCGCAGAACGTGCTTAGCCGCGCACAAGGCAAACGCAGCCGGGTTGATGACCTGGGTACGCGTTGCCAGGCGGCGCTGAGCAACCTTAGCAAGCCTTAGAACCGCTTCGTTTGCCCCGCCCCTACTCATGGGCATCGCTGAATGCGTCACTGGAGGCGACGAAAGACCCGGTAGCTACGGGCCGCGCACTCACTGATGCGGATAGGATGAAAATCCGGAATGTCAGCATAGAGCAGGTCGTTCAAGGGACGGCTCCACCTCTCTGATATGGCTGCGGTGCCCAGCCTGGCCCCCGTGATCGAGCCTACCGTGGCGCCATTGCAGTCCGTATCCCAACCGCCTAACACGGCGGTCGTGATAGCCTTTTCATAGTCATCGCCGGCAAAAATCAAGGCGGCTACACAGAGGGCCGCGTTGTTGTTGGTGTGGACGGGGTGATAATGATTGAATGCCTCCCAGATCCTGGAGACCAGGTCCACTTGCCCGGTGGCGGCGTTGGCAATGGCGACGGCTGTGCGAATATCCTCCGCCAGACGGCAGTCGGCCGGAATCTGCCCCAGCCCAATCTCCACCAGGGCATAGACATCGCGCTCGACGAAGGCCGCGGCGATCAGCGCGGCGAAAAACATCGCTCCGTAGATGCCGTTCTTGACGTGCGAGAGGGACGCATCGCGCCAGGCCAACTCGGCTGCCAACCCTGGATTCCCGGCGACCCCGTAAGCGTAGCCGTCCACACGGATCTGAGCACCGATCAGCTCCCGGTAGGGGTTCTGATAGCGTCGCACCCAGTCCCGCCGGTGTTCCCAATCCTCAGGCTTGACGCGCGTGGTGTGCCGGGTCAGTTGGGCCAGGTTGATGTAGGCTTGGGTTTCGGCCGTGAAGACCTGGTCGTGGGGCAGATGACGTAGCCACATGCGGCCGACGTCCCAAGTATCCCAAGCCAGCCCCTTTTGTTCCAGCATTTTGAGGCCCAACACCGTGTAGCGGATATCGTCATCGGATTCGACAAAGGTGATGTTCCCGCGCGTGCTCTGCAAACGCATGCTGTGCACAGGTGGCCACTCGACGTTGTTGTATGCCTGTCGGGCTGGGGATTGGGGCGGAACGTAGTCCTGAATGGGCCAGGCGTCAGCGCCCTCGTACCAGAGCTTGATCCACTCCCAGCCCGGCTTTCCCGCGTCGCCCGCCATAAAAGGCGCTGTCTCTAAGGGGCGGCCCAGAATGCAACCCGCGCAGCGCCCCAACCACGCGCCGTAGAATTTGTCTCGCCATACTTTCTCTGTGAGGTCGGCGTCCGGTGCGCGAGGCGCTGCGGGTCGTGCCGCTATGATCCCGGGCAGATCGGAGGGCTCGTGATAGGGGAAATCGGGCGCCACGGGCAATGCCATCAGCTCTGCATAGATTTCCTCAATCTCCGACTCGTCCTCGAGGGCCGCCTCGATGCGCTCTGCAAAGCCGCTGACGTCACAACCCTCCATCCGACGTTGTACCAGTTCTTCTTTGATGAAGTCTTTGAACATCGCTTGCCTCTCCTGTGGATCTTGCTTACGTCAGGATCTTGAAGAGAATATCCAGGTGTTTCGCCGCCGTCTCGACCGTCATCAGAGGTTGAGTTTTACCGTCGAGGCAGTCAAGGAAGTGGCGGATAATCGCCTGGCTATCGTCCTCCGCGCCGGTCATGTCGACCGTCAGCGTCTTCCGGCGTGGCTCACCGTCCTCGACGTAGAAGTATTCGACGTCGTCGCTCTCCCAGGTGGGGAATTGGAAGCGCAGGCCGCCGCGCGTGCCGTACAGCCGGGTTTCGTTGGGCGTCTCGGCGTGAACGCCCGCGCCGTGCTCGTAGTAGTAGGTCAGCCCGCCGGTGAACTCCAGCCAGGCCGCCCCGTGCTGCTCCACGTCGCTGAATTCGACCAGATGGCTGACGTCGCGTAGATCGTTGCGGCTGAAGCTGCGCACCGACCGCAGCTCCGGCGCATCATCGAGCAGGCCGAGGTGAAAGGCGAGGGCGTAGACGCCGGTATCGATGAAGGGACCGCCGCCCGCCAGCGCCTTGTTCATGGCCCACGCGCCCTTGGGATTGTACTCGATAAAGGTGCCCCGCGTCAGATGGTTGTGATGGATGTGGTAGATCTTTCCCAGCTCGCCGCTGTCGATGAGGGCCTTGATGAAGTTGAATTTGCGTGTCAGACGCGTGTGGCGGCAGGAGGCTTCCAGCACCAGGCGCTCCGGTGCTTTGCTCACCGCCGCGACGATTTTCTCTACACTGGCGGGCGATTCGGCCATTGGCTTTTCGAGCAGGACGTCTTTGCCGGCTTCCAGGGCGGCTGTTAGCTGTTCGGCGTGCAGGTAGGGTGGGGTGGCGATGATGACCGCCCTCACCGCCGGGTCCGCCAGTACCTCGCGGTACTCGAGCGTCCATTGTTCAACGCCGAACTCTTCAGCCGCGGCGCGGGTGGTGGCCTCGCTGGCGCTGTTGACCCAGGTAATGCGCGCTCGGTCGTCCTGTTGCAGGCAGCGCATGAGTATTTTCCCGTACATGCCCGCGCCGATGATGCCGATGTTATAGGGTTTCATACTTTCCTCCAGTCAAAGGCTGCTGTTATCAATTCCGTATCGGGTTCGTCCAGCGCCGCGTAGATCTCGGGCGCACGTTGGGGTGAGCGGACAGCGGTGATCAGCGCGTCCAGGTGCAACTTGCCGCGCGCCAGCACCTCCAGCATCGCGCGTAGGTCCCGGGGCTGGACGTCGCGCGGGACGTACAACGAGAGTTCCTTCAAAAAGGCCGGCTGATAGGGCAGACTGAACTCCCCGGCATAACTGCCTTGAATGACCACCCGCGCGCCCAAGTCCGCCGTGTCGTCCCAGGGCTTGTCTTTCGCTACTTTAATCGTCTGCGTCAGCACAGCCGGCGCGCCGGTGGCATCCACGACCACGTCCGCGCCCTCCGGGAGATAGGTCCGGAAAGCCTCCCCCACCTCATCCGGAGGCACAAAGGCCTCGAGCCCGGCTTGATGGGCCGCCGAGACCCGGTGGGGAGATAGATCCGCCGCGACGACCCGCGCCCCGCTCAGGGCGTGCAACTGCGCCGCCAGCAGGCCAATCGCGCCCAGGCCGATAACAGCCACCTGCTCGTGGGGCTTGGGCTGCGCCAGGCGCACGCCACGATAGGCGATCGCCGCCAGTTTGGTCGCGGCGGCCTGGAGAGGGGGGACCCTTTCCGGGAGCGGGTACACGTCCTGCTCCGCTTGCACGGCGTGGGCGACGTGCCCGCCCCAGGCGCGGTTGACGTCGGCCTTGCTCGTCCCGCCGCAGAAGACCAGCGCGCCTGCGGGCAATGAGACCCCTGGCCCGCGCTCGACCACGCGCCCGACTAGGCTGTAACCTGGGATGAAGGGAAAGTCGGCTCCCGCCTGTTTGCCGGCGCGGCAGCGTAGCTCGGTGCCGGGGCTGATGAGCGTATATAGGCTTTCGATCAGCACCTCGCCCGCAGCGGGCCGGGGGATGTCGACTGGCTCTACCGCGACCTTGTGGGGCGCGGTGAAGAGTATCGCGCTTGTTTGCATAGATCCTCCTATAATGATGCCTTTGTCTGGACCTGTGTTTGTTCATAGTAGGCGCTTCCCGTGGGCCGTTGGCCCCCTGGGCCATGGCAGCGCCGTGAAGGCCGCTATGACGGCACTAAAGTGCCTACTACAAACCTAAGTTTGACTCTGCTGAAAAAAGGTTAATTTAACCACAGAGCACGCGGAGAGCACAGAGATTTTAAGTTCTAGGCTCTTTTGGATTTCACCGGATGCAAACGTTGCCTTTGCATCCGGTGAAATCCAAAAATCCAAAAGAGCCTATTTTTTTCAAGCACACGAGAAGTATTAGCTCGCCATCCACATATTGGATACGAAGTTGATCCGCCGTCATGGTGTACGATTCGAACGTTAGCATAGCAGTGGAAAACACTTCATCTATCTCGTTGACCTCTGGACCCAAATAGGAACAATCCATCTCAGTTCGTTTAGCAAAGGTGATCGTTATGTGATGATTCTCGAGTCCGTAATGCCCCACGATGGAGTTGCAGCCGCCCCAGAGGCTTACTTCATCCCTCTTCTCAATCACACCTTGATCGCATGGGTTCGCATTAACGTATAGACAGGTTCAAATTCAAACAGCCCCCCGTGCGTCTTGCTCAAACTGACCACCGATTCATCCACAAGCGTCAAAGTGGTGTAGGTATGAATGCCCATCACATCGTGATGAAAGCTTAGCGCAGCGCGTCCGCCCAGTGTCGTCTCTTCGATCTGTTCCACACCGAAGAATTCCACGGAATCGTCCACGTCGGCGCCGAAAGGCTCAGTAGTAGCGCGCCGTTCCAGCCACGCCCGCACGGCCTCTGCTCCGGAGGTGGTAGCCGTTACGGGGTCCCGATAGATCACTGCGCTGATCACCGGGCACTGGTAGCCGCACTCGGCCGGCGAATCCCATACCGGCGGTTGGAACGTGACTCCGTAAACCGTATTTTCCACCTCGCCGCGGTCTTGAATCACCCATCCGGGCGGCACCGGCACCGTGACGTCGACGTGGGGCAGCGAATGCGCGTCCCATGCCGTGACGTCCGTGGGAATCTCCGCGGGGTCGTAGATTTCCT
>CAZCPK010000255.1:0-6189 GCA_964500755.1 uncultured Anaerolineales bacterium | reverse complement strand
GTCTGGTGAGCCCCACTAGCGTAGCCTACTGCACTAGTTTTAGGGACACTCACTCTACTATCCGGCAAAGTCCCAGAGACCCATCGTCCCTTGCCCCCATGACTATTGGACGAGCTGACTACAGACTCTCTGACCACGCGACTAATTGACTATCCGACCAAACAAAAAAGCCCCCGCCGATCTATGATCTTAGCGGGGTCAGAATCTTTCGTCCACGCTTCCTCCGCTGGCATAATCCAGATCAGGTTCTAGGGTCGGTATCGCGTCAGATACCCTCTCAGCCCGATGCTTCGCGCTCCCCTGGTGAGATGCTATTTGCCTGTCAACGTGCATGGGTTATTATAGCATGGTTACGGAGCGCGTCCAGCTTTATCTTCAGTGCGCAGTTGACGTCCGTATCCTTTGGTTGTACTGTAGGAGCATTACGCGGCTTTAGGGTTTGTTAACAAATAATTCCCGATGGTGTGGTTTGACCAAATGCGGGAAACCCGGGAAAGCGTTTTCAGGCTCGTGGTCTTCAAGTGCAAAACGCCTAGTTAGAGGTGCTGCCCAGAAATCGCACGGGAAGTTATATTTTTACGAGCCCTTAGGAGCATGGTGCGGCTTATGGAGGCTGGTATGCAACGACGACAGAACCTGTCCTATCGCTCTCTGGGTTGGATGTTTTTCCTGATCTTTCTGGTGACGGGGTGCAGCGACGGCGGCTCGTCTCGGGGCATGGATTGGGGTACGCGTCGGGCGTTTCCTTATCCGCTCGGTACGGAGGCGCATGGGGAGCTCTGGCAGGTGCAGGCGTTGGACGTGGTGCGGGGTGACGAGGCTTGGCGACGTCTGAAAGAAGCCAACAAGTACAACGATCCGCCGCCGGAGGGACAGGAGTATTTGTTGGTGCGTTTGAAAGTGGGGTGTTCTCCAAAAGCAAAGGAGGCCTATCTCTCTTATGATGTGACCGGAGATCGAGGGATCCTTTACTCGCCCTTCGCGGCGGTTCCACCGAAGCCCCGTCTCTCCTTGGATGCGTGCAAACCCACTCAGGACGCATCGGGGTGGGTGGCCTTCTTGATCGGAGCGGATGAGAGAAATCTGATGCTCGTGTTCCAGGAGTTTGTAAATTCTGACTATGCCTACTATTACCTGGCACTCGAAGAGGGGGCGCGTATATTAGCCGACATGACGCTGGAGGAGATCACGCCGGAGCCCAACCTGGGGAGTAAGGAAGCTCCGGTTCCCCTGGGGAAGACGCTGACCACCAAGAACTGGCAGCTGACGGTCGAGGAGGTGTTGTGGGACGACGGGGCCTGGGAACGTATCGCGGCGGCGAATCAATTCAACGATCCGCCGGCGCCTGGTCGGCAGTACGTCATGATCTGGACGCAGGCCCGGTATATCGGGATAGATCCGGGGCCCCACGTTATCTCCAATCTGAGGTTCTCGATTCTGGGTGGGGACGAAGCCCTCTACGATGCGCCGAGTGTGGTCTGTCCCGAGCCCGAGCTGTGGGAAGAGCTCTTCTCGGGCGCTACCTTTTCGGGCTGGCTCTGCATGGAGGTCGACAAGGTGACAGAGCGTCCTTTATTGATCTTTGAGAAATATCCCGATGGCTCCCGCTATTTCTCGCTACAGCCTTGAACGAATCCCGCTACGCTGGGGCTCAGATAGGCGCATTGAGATCCGCAAGATCAGGGAGGAAAACCGGATGAGACTTACAAAGAAGACAGTCGCTCACCTTATGGGATGGCTAGCAGTCGCCCTGCTGGGATTGACGGGCTGCGGATCCCTGCCGGAGGATCTCGAGATACTGCCGTTGTTGACGCAGGCGTTGGGCGCGACGGCGACCCCGACCGCGACGCCCTCACCTACACTGTCACCCACCGCCACCCCGACGCCTTCGCCTACGCCCACCCCGACGCCGATGCCGGCGGACGTGCTGAACGACGCTGAGCGCGCCTTCGCGGTGGGCGATTGGGAGCGAGCCGTGACGCTGTACAGCGCCGTGCGCGACCGACCGGGCCTCTCGGAGGAGCAGACGCTCGCGGCGACGCTGGGGCTGGGGCGATCCCTGCTCGCCCGGAGGACCATCACCGAGGCGGTGACGACCCTGGAGCAGGTGGTCGCCCGGGCGCCCGAGAGCGCCGCGGCGATCGAAGCGCGCCTCAAGCTGGGGGACGCCTTTATGCACTACGACGCGCCGCAGTCGGCCATCCCGCACTATCAGGCGGTGCTCGACGCGCGTCCGAGTGTGGCGCCGTACGCTCACGAATGGCTGGGCGATGCCTACGCCGCCACCGAGGTTTATACGCAGGCGCTCTCCTCCTATGAGGCGGCCCGCCGTGCCAGCTCGACGACGAGCCGTCAGGTCTACCTCCAGGAGAAGATCGCTCTCGTGCATACGAGCCGGCAGGCGTACACGCCGACGTTAACAACGTATGACGCCATCCTGGACGTGACGCAGGTTCCTGGCTATCGGGCCCGCATCCTCTACCAGTCCGCTCAGGCGGCGCTGCAGTTTGGCGAGGTCGCCGAGGCCCATAGCCGTCTGCGGCAGCTGATCGAGGCCTATCCCACGGCGTCCCGGGCCCACGATGCGCTGGTGGTTCTGGTGGAGGCGGGTGTGCCTGTCGACGAGATGTTGCGCGGTATGATCAATTATCACGCCGGTGCCTACAGCCCGGCCGTCCAGGCTTTCTACCGGGTCATCGAGGGCGATCCCAACCACACGGGCGAGCCCCACTACTACGCGGGCCTCTCTTTCCTGGAAGCGGGGAGTCCCGAACTGGCGCTTTCCGAGTTTGAGACGCTGATTGAGGCGCATCCCGACGATGCGTACTGGGGTAGCGCCTGGATCGGCAAAGCGCGCGCCCTGCGCGCCCTGGGGCGGATAGACGAGGCGCTGACGGCCTACCGCACCTTACCCGAGCGCCTGCCCGATCATCCGCGCGCGGCTGCGGCGCTCTGGGCCGCGGCCGTGCTGGAGGAAGAGCGCGGCGCACTGTCGGACGCGGCGGCGGCCTTCGAGGATCTCGCGGAACGCTATCCGGACGATAGCGACGCTCCCGAGGCGCGCTTCCGCGCCGGACTGCACTACTACCGCGCCGAGGAGATGGAGGCAGCGCTGGCGGCCTGGCAGGCGCTGCGGACCTGGTATCCGGCGGCGGAGCGGGCCACGGCGGCACACTTCTGGCTGGGCAAGACCCGGTTGGAGCAGGGCGACGTCGTCAGCGCGACGGCGACGCTTAGCGCGACGGCGGCAGCGGCGCCGTGGGACTACTACGGTCTGCGCGCTTCCGCGCTGCTGGAGGGCCGCGCGCCGTTGACCTCCACGCGGGCCGGAACGCAGTTTACTCCGTTGCCCTGTTCCAGCGCCGCCGAGCAGGAGGCGGCCCAGGCGTGGTTGGCGAACTGGTTGCCCCGGGAGGAGGGATCGCCGCCCCCGGACGTCAGTGTGCCGCCGGAACCGCTGCGTGGCGATCCCCGCCTTGAACGGGGCACGCTGCTGTTGCGCTGGGGGCACTTCGACGAGGGTCGCGCCGAGCTCGAGGCGTTGCGGAACGACTTCACCGATGATCCGGTGGCGCAGTATCATCTGGCCCTGATCTTCCGCGAGGCCGGCCTCTACCGTTCCTCCATCATCGCAGCGGCGACCGTTTGGCGCCTCTCGCCTGCCGAGCAACTCTCGGATCTCCCCCGCTTCCTGGGTTGTCTCGTCTACCCGACCTACTTCTCCGATCTGGTGGAGCGAGAAGCGGGTGAATTCGACTTCGATCCACTCGCTATTTACGCGTTGCTACGCCAGGAGAGTCTCTTCGAGGGCTTCGCCACCTCCTTTGCCGCGGCTCATGGGCTGATGCAGGTGATCCCGCCCACGGGCGCGGAGATTTTCGCGGCCTTGGGCTGGCCTCCGAACTACGAGACCACGGACCTCTACCGGCCCATGGTCAGCGTGCGCTACGGCGTCTGGTACCTGGCCCAGCAGCGGGATCGCTTTGGGGGCGAGCTCTACCCCGCCATCGCCGGGTACAACGGCGGTCCGGGGAACGCGGCTCGCTGGTGGGAGGCCGCCGGCGGGGATCGGGACCTCTTTGTGGAGTTGATCGGCTTCACCGAGACGCGCACCTATGTCGAGCGCCTCACTGAGCACTACGCGCACTATCGCTGGCTCTACACCAGTGACTAGAACGCCCGTCCCCCACTCTGGAGGACGGGCGCGAACTCTCTTCGATTGACGATACGCGATAGCGCTAGGGCTACATGTATTCGGGCATCTCCTTCTTCTCCTCCGGCTCGGTCCTGCCGTAGGTCAGGGAGAGCTCACGAAGTTTCGCCACCTGCTCGTCGGTGAACGCCTCCCTCCTGAAGCGCCAGGACCAGTTGCCGCTGGCCTCGGCGGGCGTGTTCATCCGGGTCTCGCTTCCCAACCCCAGTACGTCCTGCAAGGGGATGACGACGTTATCGGCGACAGAGCGGTAGGCCGCGCGGATCAGGGCCCAGTTGATGGGTTCCTCGACAGGGCCGAGGTAGCGCGCTGCCTTGGCACGCTCCTCGTCACCGCGCTCTTCGTACCAGCCGATGGTGGTGTTATTGTCGTGGGTACCCGTGTAGACGAAGACGTTCTGCCGGTAATTGTGGGGCAGATAGGGATTGGTGGCGTCGCTGGCGAAAGCGAACTGCAAGATTTTCATGCCCGGCAGGTTAAACTGATCGCGCAGCTCCTCGACCTCCGGCGTGATGAAGCCCAAATCCTCGGCGATGATAGGCAATTCGCCCAACTCCTCGCGGAGCGCCTGGAAGAAGTCGGCGCCGGGTCCCTTGACCCAGTGCCCCTTCTCCGCTGTGGGTGCGCCCGCCGTGATCTCCCAGTAGGCCTCGAAGCCCCGAAAGTGGTCCAGGCGCACCAGGTCGACGGTTTTCAGCGTCTGGCGGAAGCGGTTAAACCACCACTCGTACCCCTGTTCTTTCAGGACGTCCCAGCGGTAGAGCGGGTTGCCCCAGAGCTGGCCTGTCGGGCTGAAGTAGTCCGGGGGAACGCCGGCGACGACGCTCGGCAGGCGGTCCTCATCCAACTTGAACATCTCAGGATGCGCCCAGACGTCGGCGCTGTCGTAGGCCACAAAGATAGGAATATCGCCGACAATCTGAATGTCCCGCGCGTTGGTGTAGGCTTTCAGCGCCAGCCATTGGGTGAAAAAGCAGTACTGGAAGTAGCGGTGGGCGAAGAGCTGTTCCTCCAGCCGCTCCCGCCACGCCTCCAGCGTCTGGGGATCGCGGGAGGCCAGCTCCCACTCCCAGGTGTTCCACGCGGCGCCGTTGTGCGCGTCCTTGAGCGCCATGAAGAGCGCGAAATCGTCCAGCCAGTAGGCGTTCTCCTTGCAGAATCTTTGGAAGTCCGCCCTGCGCTTCCCGCTTTCGGATTTACGGAAATTGCGCGCAGCCCGGTTGAGGACCGCGAACTTGAAGGAGATGACGGCGCCGTAATCGACTTCGTTCTCCGGAAAATTGGGCGTATCCTCCAGGTCGGAGGCGTTGATGTCACCTTCTTTGACCAGGTGCTCCAGACTGATCAACAAGGGGTTACCGGCGAAAGCGGAGAAGCACTGATAGGGGGAGTCTCCATATCCGGTCGGCCCCAATGGGAGCATCTGCCAGAGCGCCTGTTTGCTCTCGACCAATCGATCGACGAACGTATAACTCTCTCTACCTAGATCGCCGATGCCCCAACGACCGGGCAAGGACGTGGGGTGCAGCAGTATACCTGCAGATCGCGAAAATTGCATGTCTTTCCTCTCCTCTATGGCCAATCAAGCAGCTTATGTGCGGATCCGGTCTATGGCTCGCCTGAGTCCAACGCTCTCTTCTATCCAATGTTGAGGAAATTCGGTTAAAACAAGAAGTTGCTCTCCAGCTAAGTAAGTCCGTGAAAGGTTCTTTACTCTAGACGTATTCACTATCCGCTCCCCGTCCCTGTCTCGGGGACGGCTAACCGCGAATGTCCCGGTTCTAACGAGACCGCCCCCGAGAAATCGCACGGGAAGTTATATTTTTACGAGCCCTTAGGGTTCGTTAACAAATAACTTCCCGACTGTGTGGTCTGACCAGATGCGCGAAACCCGGGAAAGCGTTTCAGGCTCGTTACCTTCAAGTGCAAAACACCTTTTATATGTGTTGCCCAGAAATCGCACGGGAAGTTATATT
>CAZCPK010000254.1:0-6201 GCA_964500755.1 uncultured Anaerolineales bacterium | reverse complement strand
ACCCCGACGCCCACCCCCTCCCCGACCATTGATCCCGAAGCGGAGCCGACGACCACGACGGAAGAGGACGGCGCTATCATCGCGCCGACCATCGAACAACCGCCGACGGCCACCCCGCGACCGACCTCCACGCTAGAAGCGGTCGCTCCCGGCACCGAGGATACCGCGGAAGGCGACGATAACGGGCTCTTCGCTCGAATCTTCGCCCCCAAGGAGATGAAAACCGCCTTCTGGTCCGGCGTCTGGATCGCCGTGCTGCTCTACGCCCTCGGCGGTCTCTACGTCGCCGGGCGGGCGGCGCTGCGCTATTACCTGCGCCAGCAGGGCAACCGGACCAGCGCCAAGCAATGACCGACTTCTACCTGATCGCCGGGCTCGGCAATCCCGGCCCGCGCTTTACCGACAACCGCCACAACATCGGCTTTCGCGCCGTGGAGGAGCTGGCCGAGGCGCACCGTCTGACCTTCTCGCGCACGGAGCACGACGCGCAGACCGCGCACGGGACCATCCACGACAAGCGCGTCATCCTGGCCAAGCCTCAGACCTACATGAACGAGAGCGGCAAGGCCGTCGGACCACTGAGTCGCTTCTACAAGATCCCCTCGGAGGACGTGCTCGTCATCTACGACGATCTGGACATCCCTCTGGGCACGGTGCGCTACCGACAGGAGGGCAGCAGCGGCGGGCATCGCGGCGTCAACTCCATCATCCAGGCGCTGGGCACGCGCCAGTTTCCGCGGCTGCGCCTGGGCATCGGGCGCCCCCCGGGCCGCATGGACGCCGCCGCCTACGTGCTCCAGGACTTCTCAAAAGAAGAGGAGCCCGTGCTCTGGGACGTACTTAGACTAACGCGACAGCAGGCCGAGCAGTGGCTCAAGGACGCGCAAATATTCGCACAGCAGGGGATGACCTGGCGCGTAGCCGAGCTATAACGTGCATGCAGATCCCCGCGTGACGTTCGGACATTCATGACCCTACACGGCGTACTGAGCTGGTTACGCGAACACCCCACCTACCAGCAGCTGCACGACCGGCTGCTGGCGGGCGTCACGCTACCGCCGCAACAGATCCTGCCGGCAGCCGCCTCCACCCTGATCAGCGCGCTGGCGGAGGAGCTGCCGGGCCCGACGCTCGTCGTCACCCCCACCATCAAGGAGGGGCAGCGGCTCCTGCAGGCGCTCCGGCTCTGGCTGACGGACCCCGAAGCGCAGCTGCTCACCTTCCCGGCGCCGCCCGTGCTGCCCTACGAGCGCGCGCCCTGGCCGCCGGAGATCGTCGCCGACCGCCTGCGCGTGCTGTCCGCGCTCTTCCTCCGCCGCGTCGACGCGGCGCCGCCGGCCCCACCGCCCATCATCGTCGCCTCGGCACAGGCCCTGATGCAGCGCACGCTGCCCTACCGACAGTTTCGCAAACGCGCCCGACAGATCGCGCAGGGTGAGCGTTACTCGCTGACCGGACTGGCGCGCCACTGTCAGGGCATCGGCTACGAGAGCGTCAGCGTCGTCGAGCACCCAGGACAGTTCAGTCGCCGGGGCGGCATCCTCGACATCTACCCACCCCAGGCCCCAATGCCCTATCGTCTCGACTTCTTCGGCGACGAGCTCGACGTTATCCGCGCCTTCGACCCCGCCACCCAGCGCTCCGAGGCCCGTGTTGACGCCTTCTGGATTACGCCGGTCCGCGAGGCCCTGCCGCAGGACGGCGCGCGCGCCCTCGACGTGCTGCACTCGCTCCTGGACGAGGACGACCTGCCGCCGGAGCTGCGGATCCCGCTGGAGGAGGACGCCGAGGCCCTGGAGGCCGGCGGCGCCTTCCCCACCCTGGAATTCTACCTGCCTCTCCTCTACGGCGAGCTCGACTCCCTGCTCAGCTATCTCCCCGCCGACGCCCACGTCATCCTCCACCACGCCGACGCTGTCCCGCACCGCTGGGACGCGCTGGAGGCCGAGGCGGAGGCGCAACTGGAGCTGGCCCTGGCCGGACGGCGCGTGTTGACCGCCGGTCACACCGGCGCGCTCCACCCCTACTTGCCCTGGCAGCGCTGGGAGTGGCAGCTGGCGAGCTGCACCACGCTCCCGTTGACCTACGGCGCCGAGGGCGACCTGGGCCAGGTCTTCGCCAGCGAGCCGCATTTCGCGGGGAAGCTGAGTACAGCGCTGGGCCACCTGCGCCAGTGGGTCAACCTCGGCGATCAAGTCGTCGTCGTCAGCCGCCAGGCGACGCGCCTCGCCGACCTCTGGCGGGAGTTCACCGCGCCGCCCGTCCACGACGCGCTCCCGGAGCCGCCCGAGGCACTGATCACCTTCGTGCGCAGCGGCGCTCCTGCCGGCTGGCAGCTGCTCCAGGGGCGCCGCACGCGCCACCTGCTCACCGACGAGGAAATCTTCGGCTGGCAGCCGCCCGAGCCGCGCCGCCGTCCCAAGCGCCGCGTCAAGAGCCCGGAGTTCTCCTTCGCCGACCTGGATCCGGGCAGCCCCGTCGTCCATGAGGACTACGGCGTGGGTCTCTTCAAGGGCCTGGTGCACCGCGCCGTCGACAATATCGAGCGCGAGTATCTGCTGATCGAATACGCGGGCCGCGACCGGCTCTTCGTACCCATCCACCAGGCCGACCGGCTGACGCGCTACGTCACCCGCGAGGGACTGAAGCCGCAGCTGCACCGGCTCGACAGCCAGCGCTGGGCGCGGACCAAGGAGCGCGTCCGCCAGGCTACCGAGGAGCTGGCCGGGGATCTGCTCGATCTCTACGCGCAGCGACAGCTCGTCGAGGGTCACGCCTTCGCGCCCGACAGCGCCTGGCAGGCCGAGCTGGAGGCCAGCTTCCCCTACACTGAGACCGAGGATCAGACGGAGGCGATCCAGGCCGTGAAAATCGACATGGAGCAGCCGCAGCCCATGGATCGCCTGATCTGCGGGGACGCGGGCTACGGGAAGACGGAGGTCGCCCTGCGCGCGGCCTTCAAGGCGGTGATGGACAACAAACAGGTCGCTATGCTGGTGCCGACCACGGTGCTGGCACAACAGCACCACCATACCTTCCAGGAGCGCCTGGCGCCCTTCCCCGTCAATCTGGAGCTGCTCTCCCGCTTCCGCACCGCCGCCGAGCAGCGCGAGGTGCTGACGGGATTGGCGGAGGGCACCGTCGACGTCGTCATCGGCACACACCGCTTGATCCAGGAGGACGTCCACTTCCACGACCTGGGACTCGTCATCGTCGATGAGGAACAGCGCTTCGGCGTCGCTCACAAGGAGTACCTCAAACAGCTGCGCACCCAGGTCGACGTGCTGACGCTGACGGCGACGCCCATCCCCCGCACACTTTACATGGGCATGACGGGCGTGCGCGACATCAGCCTCATCGAGACGCCGCCCCAGGAGCGGCTGCCCATCTCCACCTACGTCGGCCCGCACGACCCCGATGTGGTCCGGCGCGCAATCCTGCGCGAGATCAAGCGCAGCGGACAGGTCTTCTACGTCCACAACCGCGTGGCGACGATCCAGCAGGTGGCGAACCGGCTGGAGCAGCGCGTCCCGGAGGCGCGTATCGGCGTCGCCCACGGGCAGATGGCCGAGAAGCAGCTGGCCCACGTGATGGAGGAGTTCACGGCGGGCGAGGTGGACGTGCTGGTGACCACGACCATCATCGAGAGCGGACTCGACATCCCCAACGCCAACACGTTGATCGTCGAGCGGGCGGATCGCTTCGGGCTGGCCCAGCTCTATCAGCTGCGCGGACGGGTGGGACGCGGGACGCGGCGCGGCTACGCCTACCTCTTCCACGGACGGCGCATTCACGAAGAGGCGCAGCAACGGCTCCAGGCGCTCCAGGAGAGCGCCTCTGGCGGCGGCTTCGCCATCGCCCTGCGGGATCTGGAGTTGCGCGGCGCCGGGGAGATTCTGGGCGCGCGGCAGCATGGGCACATCGCGGCGGTCGGCTTCACGCTCTACACGCAGATGCTCAAGCAGACGATCCAGCGGCTCAAGGCCGAGCGCGCCGGCAAACCTCCGCCGCCGGAGCCGGTAGGCGCCATCACCATCGAGCTGCCTCTCGCCATCGGCCTGCCGGCGGACTACGTCTCCGGTGACCGGCTGCGGCTGCAGCTCTACCGGCGCATGGCAGACCTGCGGCGAATGGACGAAGTAGCAGCGCTCGAGGACGAGCTGCGCGACCGCTTCGGCGACCTGCCGGAGAACACGGAGAATTTGCTGCGCCAGTTACGCCTCAAACTGCTGGCCCGAGACGCCCACGTGCCCACCATCACCGTCACCAGCGGACAGATCACGCTGAAGCCCCCCTGGCTCCGTCAGATGGAGGCGGAGGAGCGGTACGCGCTGCAACAGGCCATGGCCGAGCGCGCGCGTGTGGGGCGCAGCGAGATCTGGTTACCCCTGGCCTGGGAGCAGGAGCGCTGGCTGGCAAACCTCGAAGAAGTCCTGGAGCGCCTGGTCGACTGGTGGAAGGCGCGACATGCACCGGCGCGATGAACGATAAACACCGCCGTCGCCTCGTCCTGATCCTCGCGCTTGCGCTCGTCGCGCTGGGCGGCGTCCAGCTGCTCCACCGACCCGCCACCCACCATCCGGGCGGGCACTTCAACCAGGGCACCAACGCTGCCTGGCTCGGTGTCGACTGGGTCAATGCGCCCCATACCGACGCGGAGATCGCAGCGCTGGCGGACGATCTGGCGACCCGGCAGATCACGACGGTCTACGTCTTCACCAGTTACCTCAAGGAAAACGGGGAATTCAACCCGACCTACGCGCACGCGGCGGACTTCGGCGCCGCACTCCACCGCGCCGCGCCGGGCATCGACGTGCAGGCGTGGCTTGGCCTCCCATTAACCTACGTCGATCTGGGGGACGAGGACGTGCGCGGGACCATCGCCCACTTCAGCGCGACGCTGGTCGACGAGCACGGCTTCGACGGCGTGCACCTCGACCCGGAGCCGATCCACAACGACGACGCGCACGTACTGCAGCTGCTGGAGGACGTGCGGGCCGCGTTGGGCGCCGACCCCACGTTCTCCATCGCCACGCGCCGCCTCTGGCCCCTGACGCCGGAGCGGGAGCGGTGGGTACCGGGCCGGTGGTGCTGGAGCGCGCCCTATTACCGCGAGGTCGCCGCGCGGGTCGACGAGATTGCCGTGATGGTCTACGACAGCGCGCTCCCTCTGGCGCCCGCCTACCGCCTCTGGACCAAGGCCCAGGTCATCACCCTGAGCCGCACGCTGGAAGAGGCGGATGTCGGGCTCTTCATCGGCGTACCCACCTCCGAGGAACGGACGCCCACGCACCGCCCTGCGGCGGAGAACGTTGGGAGCGGGGTGCGCGGCGTGGTCGACTGGCTCAACGACGCGCGAGCTGTGCCGCACACCGTGACCGGCGTCGCGCTCTACCCCTACTGGGAGACCGACGCCGCAGAGTGGCGGACGTACGCACAGCTCTGGTTGAACGAGGCGCCAGACGTACGTCCCTGAGTGGATCGGCGTCCTCGCTAACTCCAGGCATCAACAGATTATCAATGGAAGCCTCTCATCATCGCCCACCCGGCTGCCACCTTACCCCTCCCCTGGCTGCCACCTGGATCCTGGTCAAAAAGGCAACTTAACCATCACTCGAAGTCCTCGTATAACAGCGGTACGTTCCACCTGGCAAATCCTCATACTGTTACACTCAGGAGGGACGCACTTCGAAAGTGCGTCCCTCCCCGTTGTAGATACAGGCGAGAAGCAAAATTTAGCGCTCTTCCAGGAACACGTCCAGGGGCGTCCCGTCGATGGTGATGGAGACGCGGTCGACGGTGGCGTACTGCAGCGCCGTCTCCTCCAGCTGGGCGCGGACCCGGGGCGCGTCGCAGACGCCGCCCAAGACTAACGTCCCGGTGAGCCGGATGATGGCCTCACCGTCCTCGATGGCGACGCTCTGCACCGCCAGTTCGGAGCGAAAGAAGGCGTTATAGAGCCCGGACTCTCCATAGAGACGCTCCTCAATAGCCAGGAGCTCCTCAAGGGCCGCCGTCAACGGCGCCACCGTGGGTTCCACGGCAATTTCGACCGGGACAACGCTGTCACCGCAACCGATCTCCTTGCCGCTTTCGCCCGCGTCCTCTAGAGCGATGAGGTAAATGTTGACCCGCTCGAAGAGCGCGCCGTCGCCCGGCGTGGGTTCCGGGCCGTCGCCCGGCGTGGGTTCCGGGCCGTCG
>CAZCPK010000253.1:0-6235 GCA_964500755.1 uncultured Anaerolineales bacterium | reverse complement strand
AGCGGCTGGCGAGCTACCGCGCGCTCGTGACGGACTTCCGCACCGCCGACACCGTCCAGGAGAGGGAGCAGGGCGAGGCGGAGCAGGCGACCGCCGTCTACCGCACGCTAATGGATCAGGCGCGGCTGCGCTTCCGGACGCTCAAGGTACTGGCGGACGAGGCGCTCAAGGAGGAACCGCAGAAGCTGGAGATCCTCGGCTTCGGCAAGATCTAGCGACGGTAGGATCACGCCCTCCCTCGGAGGTCGTGTAGGCCCCCGAGGGGGGTAGGAGGACAAGAAGGTTGTATGCGGCGAAAGATAAGGTTTTTCCCGGGCGCCACGTACCACCTCTACAATCGCGGCAACAACCGCGAGAACATCGTCGTCGAGCGGGAGAACTATCGTTACTTCCTGCGCCTCGTGCGCCGCTACCTGCTGCCGGTCATGGACGTCCTTGCCTACTGCATCATGCCCAACCACTATCACCTGTTGGTGCGCATCAAGCAGAAATCCGATTTCTTGGAGAAATCGGATTTCTCCGACCGTGCGTTTGATGATGTATCCCCACACATATCTGAAGCCCTACGCCGTTTGAGCATCGCCTACACCAAAGCCGTCAACAAACGCTACGGGCGGGTGGGCGTGCTCTTCCAGGGACCCTATCAGGTCAAGGCCGTCACCCCGGAGCGGCTACTCGACCTCAGTTGCTACATTCACCACAACCCCGTCGCCGCGGGCTTCGTCGCCGCCGCTACCGACTGGCCCTTCTCCAGCGTACGAGAGTATCTCGGTCAACGAGACGGGACGCTACCCACACCGGCCCCCATTTTGGCGCACATGCCGGCGGAGACGACCTACCCCGCGTATTTTCAAGAGTACGCGGGGAGGCAATCGGAACATCTTGCGAAGAGTACGCTGGGGTGATGCGCTCAAGTTTAGGGAAAGAGGGCTCCGCTGGTATAATAGGGGAGAACTGAACGCCGCCCACACCATCTACCCCGTCGCCGTACAGCAAAGAGGAGCATCCATGAAGATGAAAAAGGCCCTTATCGGTTCGTTGATCGTCTGCAGCGCGTTAGCCGTGACCTTGAAGCTTATCGAGACCCCCCAGCCCACAAAAGCAGCAAACGCTCACCCCATCGCGTCCGATGCAGCCGCATACGATGAGCTGGATGCCTACGTCCGGCAGCAGATGGACCGGCTCAACATCCCCGGCGTCTCACTCGCGGTGGTCGAGGGCGACGAAATCGTGCACCTGCGCGGCTTCGGTCACGCCCGGCCCGGCGGGGAAGCGCCGAGCCCGCAGACGCCCTTCCCCATCGGCTCACTGACCAAGTCGTTCACGGCGTTGGCCGTGATGCAGCGGGTCGAAGCCGGCGCGGTCGAGCTCGACGCGCCCGTCCAGCAGTACCTGCCCTGGTTCCGGGTGGCGGATCCCGAGGCGTCCGCCCAGATCACCGTGCGCCACCTGCTGAACCAGACCAGCGGCCTCTCCACCGCCTCCGGGTGGATTCCGCTGGCCGATTTCGACGACCGCCCGGACGCCACCGAGCGCCAGGCGCGTGCGTTAGCGACCTCCGAGCTCAGCCATCCGGTCGGCTCCGCGTTCGAGTACAGCAACGTGAACTACAACCTGCTGGGGCTGATCGTCGAAGCCGTCAGCGGTCAAGCCTACGCCGACTACGTCGAGGAGCACATCTTCGCGCCCCTGGAGATGAACCACAGCACGACCTCCCCGGCCGAGGTCCAAGAGGACGACCTGGCGGTAGGCCACCGCTACTGGTTCTGGTTCCCCGTCGCCGCGCCGGATCTCCCCATGCCTCGGGGCTCCCTGCCGTCGGGCCAGCTGATCTCCACCGCCGAGGATATGGGTCGCTACATGATCGCGCTGCTGAACGACGGACGCTACGGGGACGCTCGCATTCTCTCAAGCGAGAGCCGCGCCGCGTTGCACCGGGGCGTGGCGGAGAGCGTCGAGATGGGCGTCTCGATGGGGAGATACGGCATGGGCTGGTACGTCAGCGAGACCGCCGGGACGCGCGTCGTCTGGCATACCGGCATGGTGCCCGCTTTCTCTTCTTACATGGCCCTACTCCCGGAGCAAGAGAAGGGCGTGGTGCTGCTCATCAACGCCGACCACTTCATGATGAATCCCATCCTGAGCGAGATGGGCGGGAACGTGGCGGCCCTGCTTGCGGGCGAGGAGCCAGAATCGCTCCAGCTGGGTTTTCTACCGTGGATGATGCGCAGTCTGCTGCTCGTCCCGATCCTCCAGGTCGTCGGCGTCGTCGCGACATCACGCCAGTTGCGCGCTTGGCGGGAGAATCCGACCTCCCGTCCGCACGGTCTGCGTAAGTGGGGTCTCCACCTCCTGCTCCCCCTACTCCCCAACCTGGGCGTCGCCCTCTCCCTGCTCCTCATCCTGAGCCCCTTGCGCGGCTTCTGGAGGCTCTTTATGCCCGACCTCACGTGGACGGCTATCGTCAGCGGCAGTTTCGCCGGGTTATGGACCGTCCTGCGCACGGCGCTGACGTTCCGCGCTCTGCGGGATGAGGACTGAGGAGGTATTGATCTTTGGTGATTATCCACATCCCACCACGGAGCCCGCAGAGAGCACAGAGAAACCCAATTCTTTCTCTGCGGGCGCAGCGCTCTCTGGGGTGAAAGACCGCTGGACGCCGCGAACAACAGTAAACGTACGGGTCATCACCAGATTGATCCATCCGAGGTGCACCTGACTGCTAGCAAACTTGGACGATTATGGCTAAAGCTACTCACAGTATGCAAGAAGAGGAAAGGAGTCAACGATGGCAGAGATTAAGGTCAACGTTACAGAAGGCAAGCAGCAGTACACCTGCGAGGTGACGGTCACCGCGGGGAGCGGCAGCACGCAGCACACCGTCACGGTCCAGAAGGACGATTACGAGCGGCTCACCGGCGGCGACGTCACGCCCGAGGCGCTGGTCCGCGCGTCGTTCCGCTTCCTGCTGGAGCGGGAGTCCAAGGAGTCGATCCTGCGCCGCTTCGACCTGATGGTGATCACGCGCTACTTCCCCGAGTACGAGCGGGAGATCCAGCAGCGGATCTGACCCCAGCAGCCTAAGGGGTAACGCACCTACAATGATCTGGTGATGCTCGAGCAAAATCTATCCGCGTGGGCGTGAACAGATCATTTTCAAGCATTTGTAGGGGCGTTACCCCTGACTACATGCTAACATCGTAATTTCAGGCCCAGTTCGTTCTCTCAGAGAGGAACTCGCGTTCAGACGGGGGTCCCTCCCTCTTGGTGACCCACATCCCACCACAGAGCCCACAGAGGGCACAGAGAGAAAGAACTGTCTTTCTCTGCGTGCTCAGCGCTCTCTGTGGTAAAAAACCGCTGGACGCCGCGAACGACAGTAGACTTATGAGTAATCACCCCTCCCTTTATATTGACGCCGCCGAAAAAGTGACGCATAATCTGAGTACGTTACCGGCGCCCACCACTCCGCGGTTCTCTGCAGACACCCCGGGCGCCCTTCACCAGACCAAGGAGGTCTAGACAGATGAAACGCTATCTCAAGTTATTGCTGGTCGGCGCCTTACTGCTCACATTGTGGGGCACGACATCTACTGGAGCGGCGCGTGAGGCGTCCTCCCCGGAGACGGACGCGCCCTTTGCGCCCGGCGAGCTGCTGGTGACGTTCGAGCCGGGACGCATGGCGGCGCAGAGCGCCCAGCGTGCGCTGGGCCAATTCGACGCGACCTACGTGCAGACGCTGGGCCGCGAGCACGTCCAGCTCTGGCGCGTCCCCGCCGGGCGCGAGACGGCGCTCGCCGCCGAGATCAGCGCCCTGCCCGGCGTCGCCTACGCGGAGCCGAACTACGTCGTCCGCGCGTTCCTCAACCCGAACGACACCGACTATCACCAACAGTGGGGGCATGACGCCATCAATTCCGAGGATGCCTGGGAGATCGGCACGGGATCGAGCGCGGTCACCATCGCCATCATCGACACCGGACTCGACATGGATCACCCGGAATTCACGGGACGGGTAACGTCCGGCAAAGATTACGCGGAAGGCGATAACTTCCCCGACGACGATAATGGTCACGGGACCCACGTCGCCGGCATCGCCGCCGCTAAGGGCAACAACGGCATAGGCATCGCGGGCATGGCCTGGAACGTCCAGGTAATGCCGATCAAGGTACTGGGTAGTGATGGTAGAGGGTACGTATCGTGGGTCGTCGATGGTATCTACTACGCGACCAACAATGGGGCTAGCATCATCAACTTGAGCCTAGGCAGTACGGCGAACGTTGGAGCGCTAGAGGACGCCGTCAACTATGCCTTGGGTCAAGACGTGGTCGTCGTAGCTGCGGCGGGTAACTGCGGTGACAGTAACTACGAGGCCAACGGCTGCGATTACGAGGATCAGGCGAACTACCCAGCCGCCTATACGGGCGTCCTGGCCGTCGCCGCGACCGATGAGTACGACTTTCAAGCGTCGTTCTCCAACGAGGGTACCTACGTCGACGTGGCAGCGCCCGGCTCAAACATCTACAGCACCATCCCCGACAACACTTATACCTCTGGCAGCGGCACCTCCCAGGCTTCGCCCCTCGCCGCCGGCCTGGCCGCGCTTATCCGTTCCACCAACGCCAACTTGACTCAGGCACAAGTGCAGCAACTCATCAAGGAGACGGCGGAGGATTTGTACACCAACGGCTGGGACAATAAGACCGGCTACGGTCGCATCGACGCCGCCGCGGCGATGCAAGCGCTGCTGCCCGCGACGCCCACGTTGGCCCCCATCAGCAACGGCGACAACGCCTCCGACTACCTGGTCGATTGGGACGGCGTCGCCAACGCCGATCAGTACGTGTTGGAGGAGGATGACAACGACAACTTCAGCTCGCCAGAGACGCGCTACGTCGGCGTCGATTCCGCCTACAACGTGACAGGGCAGACGGCGGGTACCTGGTACTATAGGGTGCGAGCCATTAACAGCGTCGGGTCCAGCGGCTGGAGCGCCAGCGTCTCCACCACAGTGGACGCTCCCACCTTACCTTCTCCACTCCTTTCCCCCATCATCAACCCCGACAAGAGCCAGAACTACAACGTCACATGGGGAACGGTCAGCGGCGCCGACTATTACACGCTGGAGGAGAGCAGCGGCCCGTACTTCGAGAATCCCACGCAGGTCTACAGCGACACCGGCACGACGTTCACAGCTACCGATCACGCGCTGGGCACCTGGTACTACCGCGTGCGGGCCTTCGACGGCAGCGGGGGCAGCAGCCCCTGGAGCGACGTCGAGTCCACGCGCGTGGCGCCCTACGAGGTCTTCCTCCCGCTGGTGCTGCGCAACGCGCAGTAGGGAAACGAGCAGAGTCCACCTCGCAAGCCCCCGACCGATCCCTGTCGGGGGCTTGGCAAATCCGCCATCTGCCTCTATCATAGATAGAGTTTAAACCACAATCTAACAGACGCACGCAGGAGGTACTTATGGCCAAGCAGTACGTAGCCGCCATCGACCAGGGCACCACGGGCACCCGCTGCATCCTCTTCGACCACGGGGGACAGCCCGTCATCTGGTCCTACGCGGAACACGAGCAGCTCTATCCCCGGCCCGGCTGGGTGGAGCACGACGCCGAGGAGATCTGGGGCACCACGCAGAAGGTGATCCGCCAGGCGCTGACGCAGGGCAACATCCCCAGCGGAGAGATCGCGGCAGTAGGGATCACCAACCAGCGGGAGACGACGCTCGTCTGGAACCGGCAGACGGGCGAGCCGCTCTACAACGCCATCGTCTGGCAGGACACGCGCACCAAGTCGATCTGTGACGCGCTGGCGAAGGAGAGCGAGCGGGGCCAGGACCGCTTTCGCGCCGCGACGGGCCTGCCGCTGGCGACCTATTTCGCCGGCCCCAAGATCAAGTGGGTGCTGGATAACGTCCCCGCCGTGCGGGAGGCCGCCGACCGGGGCGACGCCTTCTTCGGCACCATGGACAGCTGGGTCATCTGGTGGCTCACGGGCGGGCCCGAGGGCGGCGCCCACGTCATCGACGTCACCAACGCCAGCCGCACGCTGCTCATGAACCTGGAGACGCTGGACTGGGCCCCGGAGATCCTGGAGATCCTGGGCATCCCCAAATCGATGCTGCCGGAGATCCGCCCGTCGAGCGCGCTGCGCCCCTACGGCTTCACGGAACGCGACGGGCCCTTCGGCGAGGCGCTGCCCGTCACCGGCGACCTGGGCGATCAGCAGGCGG
>CAZCPK010000252.1:0-6247 GCA_964500755.1 uncultured Anaerolineales bacterium | reverse complement strand
GAGCACCCCTGGCGCGACCAGCGCACCGGTAGGACACGCCTCGAGGCAACGTGTGCAGGAGCCGCAGTTCGGCAGCGTCTCCGCCGGGGTGGTGGGCAGCTCGACGCCGACCAGAGCGACGCCCAGGAAGACGTAAGAGCCCAGGCGCGGATGGATCAGCGTGCTGTTCTTGCCCAGCCAGCCCAGGCCGGCCCGCTGCGCCCAATCGCGCTCCAGAATGGGCCCAGTGTCAACGTAGCAGCGCGCGGGGAAATCGCCCAGATCATCGCGCAGGCGCGCCACCAGCGCCCGCAGACGGCGCAGCAGCCAGCGATGGTAATCCTCGCCCCAGGCGTAGCGGGAGACCCGTCCGTGCAGCGGTCGCAGCTGCGGGTGCGGTGCGCCGGCATACGAGGCGCCGACGACCAGCACCGAGCGCGTGGGAGGCAGGATGCGGCGCGGGTCGGCTCGCCGCTCCACGGCGTCGGGGCGGGCCAGGTAACGCGCCATCTCGCCCGCGTATCCCCGGTCGAGCCAGCGGCGATACACGTCGTGAGAGGCGGTCGGTCCCACGGGGACCCTCCCCACCAGATCCAGGCCCTCGGCCTGGGCATAAACGTTCAATCGCTCTACTTCCATGTCCCTATCATAACACAAACGGGCCGGGAGTTTCCCGGCCCGTGATCCACTTGGGGCAAAAAATACAGAGGCGTTTAGTCTTCCGGCTGCTCCAGCATCAGCATGACACCCACACCTCCGTCGTCCTCGGCGGAAACGTTCACCTGTAAGGTGCGATTGTCCTTGGTCCAACTCTGCATCACGACCTCATCGGACGAGAAACCACTCGCTTCATCCTCCGTCCAACCGGCCGCGGAGAGCTGTTCATTATAGAAGGTCGTCACGTCCTCCAGCCTTCGATCAACGCTGAATATGGTCATACCAGCCATAGACGTGAGCTCCTGAGCGTCCGGGTGCAGCGGAATATCCTCGGGCAAGCCCCCCGTCGCGGCCTCAGCGGGCGGCTCGATGACGATATTCGTGTTGACCGCCGTGATCTCCTGTTCAACGGTAAAGGTCCCTTTCGTCCCCTCGTCATCCACCTCCCCTTTAGCATCCATCAAGAAGCGAACGGCAAAGGCAGGCAAATTGGCTTCATCGGAGACCCAGACGTCGATCGAGACCTCGTCGACATCCTCGAGGTAAGCCTGAGCAAAGAGCGTATCCATGGTCGTCATATTGAGACGATAGTGGCGCGTCTGCAAGCCGTTCACCCGCTCCTTCCCCACAAACTCGTAGTCCTCATCATCGGCGAAGTCGGCCACGTCTTCCGGAGAGAGGAAGAGGCCTTCATCCATGAAGGTCTCCGGGTCCTCGGCTTGCGTCTGCATCCAACTGTCTCCAAATCGTAACCACTGCTGACCTTCAATCTGAACCATCTCCATGGTTTCCGAGTCGTCCAGTCCTTGGATGATGATGTGCTGGGCTGCAGGATCGCGAGTAGCGCGGACCTCAAAGATCATCTGCTCCTGCACGCCCTCATCCGTGACCATCTGGAACGACATCTTGCTCTGGTAGCTATCCAGCCCTTGCAGAGCGTCCTCCGCGATGACCGGCCCCTCATCCGATGCTGGCTCTTGCGAAGATTCCTCCGCCTCACTCTCATCTGCGGTACTTTCTTCGGTAGCCAACTCTCCTTCCACCAGTTCCTCAACCTCGCGCTGCAACTCTTCGCTGTCCTCCGCTATCTCTTGCACACGTTGGGCGGCGTCGATCAAGGCGCAAGAGAGTGAAACGACGACTAGAATACTAACGAGCAAAAGTAGTTTAGCTTTCACAGAATACCTCCTATTCCGTAGACTTGTCTCTAGATTATACTACTCTATTGAGAATTAAACAATAGCTGCATCCTGGATCCACGAAGCATAACAAGTGCTCGAAACACGCTGCCACCGAATAGAAAACGAGGGCAAACGAAGCGGTTCTAAGGCTTGCCAAGGTTGCCCAGCGTCTCCGGGCAACGCGTACCCACAGGTCATCAACCTGGCTGCGTTTGCCTTGTGCGCGGCTAAGCACGTTCTGCGACATTGGCGCGGGTCTTCGCTGACCACTCGCTTCGAAACCCCAACGGACCAGCATAATTCTTGCTCTTTTACCCGAATAGTGCTATAGTATCGCCAACTATGGATGCAGAAGACGTACGCGCACTGCCAGATCGCCCACCCCGTCGTTGTCCCGTTTGTGGCACCCGCGTCGCGGAAGGGGCAAAGACCTGCCTTATGTGTGGTGCGGATCTGTCGACATCTTTAGAGGAAGAGAGCACGCCAGAGGCTACTCTACAGCCCAGCCGGCGCCTGACGGGCAAGCAAATCGCAATCCTGGTGGGACTGGCTGTCATCATTCTGGTCGGCGCTATCTTCGTGGGCCTTCACCTGGCCCAGCGTTCTCCGGCGGTTCCCTCACCTACGCCAACGTTCACCCACACGCCAACGCAGACCTCCACTCCAACGCTCACGCCCACACCCACCCAGACGCCTACCCCACCGCCGACGCCTACTCCTGTTCCCCCGGAGAGTTACGTGGTCCAATCTGGGGATACTCTACTTTCCATCGCCACGGCATACGGCATCACCGCACCGGAGCTCAAACGCTTCAACAATTTGGACTCAGATACCATTGTACAAGGGCAAACAATCGAAATCCCGCCCCCCACGCCCACACCCGGGCCTTCGCCCACCTTGGATCCGGTGCTTCCCACGCCCACCCTGGCCCCGTTCCTTATCATCACAGTACAGCCGGGGGACACACTCTCCACGTTGGCCGAAGAATACAACATCAGCATGGCGGATATCCAGGCCGCCAACGAGATGGCAGGGGATGAGACCGCATTGCAAGCTAACCAGGTACTGGAGATTCCACAATATACGCCCACTCCTGAGGTCGCGCAGGAAGTGGTCGTCGCGAGCGAGCCGACGCCTCAATCTCTATACCGGGAACCCACGCCACTCTATCCGCCGGAGGGGCAAACTTTCCGGGGAGAGGATGCGCGGGTTATCTTGCAGTGGGCCTCCGTCGGGATCCTGGAGGAGAACGAGTATTACGAAATCCGCCTGGAGATACCCACGGCCGATGGCAAAGAGACACAGAAACAATACGTCCGTAGCACAGCCTGGCGAGTGCCGAGGGAATTCTACCCAGCATCCACGCTTGACAAGCGCGCCTTCAGCTGGCAAATTGCAGTTGTAAGGGCAGCCGCTAGCACGCAAAGTCCCACGTACACAGTCATAAGCGAGGTCAGTTCACAGCGCGAGTTTTTCTGGAATCCACCTTCTCCATAGATCTGAAACCCCACACAAGGCTTAACGCGAAGGAGAATCGCAGATGGATCATAAGGAAAAGAAGCAATCCACAGCCGAGTTCTTTGCCTTTAGCTACAGACTCTCGGGTACCTATGACAATGGCAACCAGTCCCTGGGGGATGCCCTCTACGAGAACTCGACAGCTTATCTGATGATCAATGACGTCTACATCTCCCCCATCGATCGACCGGGCGAAATCTCCGCGAACTACAATAACGCCATTATCGTCAAGCAGGGCCTTAGCTTTATGCTCACGATGGAAAAGAACGTAGCGTTGCGCCGGGACCAGAAATACGGCAGCTACCTGGGCATCAAACTAACCCCCGTCTTCCTGACGCTGCCCTTCTTTGAAATACGAGGAGATCTACGCCTACCCGGTCGTTTTGCCCCGCGTGTGTTGCTGAGCTCGCAAACAGAGGGGTTCTTGACGCTTATGAATGTGACAGCACACCCTTCTTCAGATCCCACGATCACGTATGAAGGGGAGGCCGGCATTGTGAATAAAGCCAAAGTCAGTTTCATGGGTCTGGACGTGCAATGAGGTCCACGTACCCCGGAGAAGTTTGGCTGCACCTTTTTTCACCAGAGCCAAGTTTGGAGGTTTAAATGGCGCGCGTACTCGTAATCGACGATAATCCCGAGATGCTGGAGATGCTCGAAGCCATCCTGCGTCATCAGGGGGATCACGAAGTGTTGCTCAGCAGCTCTGGAAAGGACGGGCTGGAAAAAGCTCGCAGTAAGACACCGGACGTTGCCATCGTCGACGTCATGATGCCCGACATGAACGGCTACGAGGTCGTGAGAAAGCTCCGCGCCAACCCCGGGACGAACGGCATTCACATTCTCATCCTCACTGCGCGGGGACAACCGGTAGATCGCCTCACGGCCCTGAAAACCGGCGCCAACTACTACATGTCCAAACCGGTAGATGCCCGCGAATTGCTCAGGGAGGTCGAAAATTTCGTCAACAACGACAAGAGTGTGGCCCACTCCGCGCTCTTTCCCGTGCTCAGCCTGCGAGGCGGTATCGGCACCACCACCATCGCGGTCAACCTGGCCTTACTGCTACAACAGGTCAGCCGTACCGCACTTCTTGATCTCTCTCCCAACTCCGGGCACTGTGCGCTCTACCTGGGGATGAAAGCGCGCCGCAACTGGTCCACGCTGCTGGAAGCGGAGGCCATCAAAGACGCCACCACCATCGGCGGCTTGACGCTGAAACACGCTTCCGGCCTGCGTCTGCTCGCAGCACCGACACTCCCCTTGCAGAATAAGAGCTTCACCCAGAATCAAGCCAATCTGCTCCTGCAGGTACTCCGCAAGTATATGCGGTTTATCGTGGTGGATATGCCGCCGATCCTCAATCCTACCAGCATGACGCTCCTGCAGGAAGCGCGACGAATTTTGCTTGTCAGCGGCAACGACTCACCGGGCATCCAGACCACGCGACAGACCCTGGCGGCGCTCAAGCCCTATCAGGAGAAGATTACCCTGGTCATCAACAACGTCATCCCCGGAGACCACCCTCCTGACGACGTCTTGCGCCGGGCACTTCACGCCCCCATCGCCGCCCAGATCCCCTACGATGCGAGACAGACCGCGATCAAGAACAGCGGCGCACCGGTGGTACTCAGTCAACCGCGCTCCCCGATGGTTCAGACGTTGCAACGTATCACCCGCGCGCTCTTGAAATAAAATCCCGCCCTGCTGAGCAGGACGGGAGCGATTTCCCAGACGTCGTGGATCGTTAAAGCGCCATACAATCCATGAAAACCAGAAAGACAAAGCCCACGATCACGACGTTAAAGAAGAGCAACACGGAAAGCACAAACCGCTGGATGGGCGAAAGGTCGTCCAGAAAACCGGGTAGCGATCTCGCCGAACTGTCCCGCAGCTCCTCCACCGTAGGTTCTGGGTATTCATCGAACATCTAGTATCACCTTAGCGATCGTCTCGAGTGTACGCATCATCCAAAAGTTACCTCAAACCAAGGAAAAGTCAACGTGACTGACCGTCTATCTCGTGGTTTCTACGCTCGCCCGACGCTCGTCGTTGCCCGCGACTTGCTCAACCAACGCCTGGTGCACTTGCGGGAAGGCCAACGTCTCTCCGGGCACATCGTCGAGGTGGAAGCCTACGTCGGTATGGACGACGCAGCCTCGCACGCCCGCTTCGGCAAGACCGAACGGAACGCCGCTATGTTTGGCCCACCCGGTCACGCCTACGTCTATCTCATCTACGGCATCCACCATTGCCTCAACGTCGTCACCGCCGCACCCGAGACGCCGGCAGCGATCCTGATCCGCGCCCTGGAACCTATCGAGGGCCTTGACGTGCAGCAGCAACTGCGCGGCGAGGGCCGGGCCCTGGAGGAGTTGACCAGCGGGCCGGGCCGTCTCTGCCAGGCGTTGGACATCAACCGGCGTTTTGACGGCGCCGACCTCTGCGCACCCGACGCCAAACTCTGGCTGGAACGGGAGCCTGCGCCGCCCGAGGACCACGTCGCTCAGGGGCCGCGCATCGGCGTCACCGGGGACGAGCGGGCGCTCACTGCACCCTGGCGATTTTATATCCAAAACAATCCTTGGGTCAGCCGCTAAAGAGAAGTTGTTCAAACGTCTGACTTTAGCTCCGGTGAAGAATTCAGTACCTTTACGAATTGACTCTACTGAAAAAAGGTTCATCTAACCACAGAGCAAACAGAAGGCACAGAGATTTTTAGTATTGATTTGATTTTCTACCGGAAAATTCCGTAAAACATGAAAATAGTTGACTCCGCTGGAAAAAAGTATCTGAACCACTGAGACACAGAGAACACCAAGGTAATATTAAAAAGGTATTGAGAAAAATTCACAGAATTACATTTAGGAAATCTTTCCGGTTGCCAGTGACGAGAGACCGTAGTCGTCGTA
>CAZCPK010000251.1:0-6248 GCA_964500755.1 uncultured Anaerolineales bacterium | reverse complement strand
CGGTGGCAAATTACCGCGATCTCACGTGGATCGTCGACCACACCGAGGATCCCATCCTGGCGGACGAGTACGCGGGGCTGTTGACACTCCAGGGACGCCCGCTCTACCTGCAGCCTTTCGAGATGACGCAGTTGGCCAACGCCGGGCTCTGGGACCAGGACCCGCTCGTCGAGAAGATCCGCGCCGGAGAGTTCCCCTACATCTTTATCCACCACTTTATGGGGTACCCGGTCTATCTGGAGCGTTGGACGCCGGAGATGCTTGACGCCATCAGAGCGACCTACGCGCCGACCTCGTTCCGGGCCAACACCCTGGTCTTCCAGCCCCGCAGCGCGCTGGAGACGCCCCCGCCGGAAGGCGAACGCTGTCCCGGCGCGCCGTGGCGCCTGCCGTCCGAGAGCGAGCTGGGTATGTGGTGGCTGACGAAGGCGTTGGGCTTCATGGGGATGGGGCGTGAAGCTACCGTGCCCGTCACCGCCGTGGCGGACGGCCTGCTGACCCGCCGTGAGACGTGGAATGACGCCGTCGCTATTCAGCACGATGATCCCTTGCACCCCGGCAAGCAGGTGTGGACCTTCTATGGCGGCATGGCGGACGCCGGCAATGACGTCTCCTTCGTCGCGGAGACTTTTCCGCCCGGTACCGAGGCGGTGCCGGTGAAAGCGGGCGATTTGCTGGGAACCCAGGGACGCTGGTGGCAGGGTCCGCTCTGGGTGCACCTGCACTTTGCCATCACGCCGGCCCGCGCCGACGGCTCCTTCCCCGCCGCGTTGGTCAACCGCGCCGACCAGAGTGACGCACCGCTGCCCTACGAGCTGGAGAAGACCGGGTTGCTGGTGCCCGCGCCGTACCTAGGTCTCAGTGGGAGCGAGGTTATGGGGACGTTCACGTGGTTACCTCTGCAGTGCGAGCCGCTCGAGGGCGCCGATCGGTGAGCGGGGGTGTTTGGATCAGCAGATTGAGCGGATTAAGCAGATAGGATAAGGGGATAAAGATGACCGATTTGGAAGCAAAACCCGATCGCATGGTGACTGTGGGCGCGCTTACCCTCTGGGCGCTGACGTCGGTGTTGGCCTTTGTGCTTATCCCCGCCGTCTTAGAGATCGTACTCAAGATCTACGCCGCCTTCTGGGGCAGCTACGGCTTCTACGGCGAAGTTTACCGGACCGGCGTCGCCCTCCGCCAGTTACTGGTGCTGCCCCTGGGCCTGTTGGCCGTGGGCGTCATCATCGGCGGTGGGGAATATCACTATCGACACGTGGGAGACGGGCGATCGTGGAAGCTCTTCTCTGAGACGTTGGCCGTCGAGCTGGCGATTATCCTGCTCGCGGCCCTGCTCTGAGGAGTTTTCAGGTAGCGAGCTGCACCAAAGAGGACGATCATCGGAGTCAGCAGATTAAACGGATTAAGCAGATTGTCCCAACAATTGACGACCGGGTTGAAATTGCAGTTCGCGTCAGAACCGCTGGATAAACGGATCATCAGACCAAGTGACCCAATGACCAAGCGTTCAGAAGGTGGTTTGCATTTCCCACGCCTGGACGGCGAGCAGCTTGCCCAGCGGCACACAGTGCACCCGCTCGGCGGGGGGATACATCCGTCCGCTCAGCGCGGCGCGCCCGTTGACGAAGACCTCGATCACCGAGCGGTCGACGAAGACGCGGAGGTCGAGCTGCGCGGTGGGGGGCAGGGGGAGCGGCGCGTGCCGCAGCCCGACGTCGTGCATCCCCTCCTGCGCGGTCCCTATGCCTTCGCATGAGAGCGTCTGCGTCGCCGGAATGTAGCCGACACGGGCGAGCTCAGCCCCGTCCGCGCCCTGCAGCGCGAATCCCGTGACATCCCCGCGCATCGCGTAGGTGGCGTGCATCTCGAAGGTCAGCGGCAACGGCGCCTCGACGTCGAGCGCGGCGCCGCGCAGCGTTTCGACTTCGGGCGCGGGCGCGCTGCACAGGGTCCCGTCGGAGGCCAGGGTGAGCGCGCGCGGGAGCGTCATGGCGCCGGACCAGCCCGCTGCGCGCTGCGCCGCCTCCGACCGCGTTTCCTCCAGCCAGCCGAAGAGCAGACGCCGGCCCGCGTCGTCCTCGAAAGTCAGGGGCGCGAAGAAGACCTCGCCGTAATCAACCCAGCCCCGCTGCCGGGGCGTGAAGCGGCTTCCGTCGAAGTCGCCCACGAAGTAGCGCACCCCGGTCCCCCCGAAGAGGGAGACGATGAGCACCCACCGCTCGTCCAGCCGGAAGAAGTTGGGGCACTCCCACATTGTGTCGGGCGCGACGCCCTCGCCCACGAGAAGCGGGCCGCGATAGGTCCAGTCGATGAGGTCGGGCGAGCGGTAGAGCAGCACGGCGCCGCCGCGTCCCTCGATGCCCGAACCCAGCGCCATCCACCAGCCGCCGTCCTCCCGCCAGACGAAGGGATCGCGAAAGCCGACCGTTTCCAGCTTCGGCGGCGGCCCGGGGATGACGGGATTGTGCGGGTCTTTTGTCCACTCTGTCAAATCCGCGTCTCCGCGCGCCAAGCAGATCGATTCCTCGTCTCCCTGGAATCCGGTGTAGATCAGTGTGGGCGTGCCGCCGTCGTCGACCGCGCAGCCGCTCCAGCAACCATCGGCGTCACAGGCGCCCGGCGTGGGCGTCAGCGCCAACGGTAGGTCGCGCCAGTGCGTCAGGTCTTCGCTCACGGCGTGTCCCCAGTGGATGTCGCCCCAGGCCGGCGCCGCCGGGTTGTGTTGGTAAAAGAGGTGATACTTCCCTTCCCACTGGATCAGGCCGTTGGGATCGTTCATCCAGTTGGCCGGCGGCAAAAAGTGATAGGCGGGGCGTTGGGCGTCGGCCCGCATTGCCCGGCGGATCTCGGCGTAGCGCTCAGCGTCGAAGGTCTTCATGCGGTCGCACGCTCCTTTTTCTGGGGCCGGCGCACGAAGAGGCTGATCGCCCCGAGAAGAAAGGGGAAGACGGCCAAAACGTTGAGCGCCAGGTTGTAGCTACCCAGCGCGTCGCGTGCGATGCCCAACGGCATGGGGCCCAGGGATGACCCCAGGGTGAGGATCATCGACGTCAGGCCGGTGATGCTGCCCAGATGCTCCCGCCCATAGTAGGTGGCCCAGATCACACTGGCGACGGTGCCTGTCAGTCCGGAGGTCGTCCCGAGCAGCACGCCATAGAGCGACGCCATGACCGTGCCCTGCAGGAACTGCGCCATGATCAGCGCTGTCCCCTGGCAGAAGAGCGCGCCCGCCAGCAGCCAGCGTATCGGCAGACGGTCCGCCAGGTAGCCGCTGCCCAGGTTGACCAACGCTGTGGCGATAGAGATAGGCACGTAGACGGAGGCCGCTACGCCGACGGGCAAACCGTTATCCGCAAAGATGCTGACCATGTGGAAGAAGAGGCCGGTGACCAACATCGTCAGGGTCGCCAGTCCCAGGGACGTTACCCAGAAAGCGGGCGTCCGCACGGCCTCCGCCACCGTCCAGCTCGGCTTGTCAGCCACGGGGTCCGCGGACTTCTCACCGCCCCGTACGGGCGGGCCGTTGTCCGGTTGGAGACCGTAGACCTCGGGCCGGCGCCGGAAGAAGAGGTAGCCTAGCGGCGCCATCACGAAAATCAACGCTGCGCCGAGAATCTGATAGGTCGTGCGCCAGCCGTAACGGGGGATCAGCGTGTGGATCAGGTTGGGAAAGGTGCCGACGCCCAGCAGGGAATAAGCCAGTCCGGAGAGGCCAGAGATGAAGCCGCGCCGTCGCACCCACCAGCGGTTGATAAGCGTGCGGGCGACCATACTGAGACTTCCCTGGCCCAGCATGCGAATGGCGATAAAGCCCAATCCCAGCATCACGGCGCTGCGGACCGTCCCCATGTAGATACAGGCCAGTCCAAAGAGCACGGAGACCAGGACGGAGATCAGGCGGGCGCCGTACCGGTCGATCTGACGTCCGATCCCGGGCAGGGCCAGGCTCCCGATCAGTGTCCCCAGGGTGTAGAGCGTGCTGACCAGCGAGCGGCTAAGCCCCAGATCCGTGATAAAACGTTCGATGAAGATGGAGACGACGTAGGTTTGCCCCGGACTGGTCATGATGAGCGCCAGCGTTCCCACAACCAGGATCATCCAGCCGTAGAAGACCGGGAAGTTGCTGACCAGGCGGCTTCGCCGTTGCGACTTAGAGTTCAACGATTACCCCCTCGTGCGGGCGCAGGGAGAGGGCGGCGAGCGAGACCTCCTCCTTGCGGTCCAGATGCGTCGATAGCGCCACGTGTCCGGTGGTCTCGTCCGGCACAGCGACGGTGCGCGGCGCGCCGGAGAAGTTGAGCGCCACCAGGCGGCGTTCTTCGGCGGTCTCCCGCAGGTAGACCCAGCAGTCGTCGGCCTCGACGTCGACGGCGCGGTAGGCGCCGCCGTGGAGCGCGGGTGTGTGGCGGCGGTAGCGCAGCAGCTCGCGGTAGAGGTTGAGGATGGAGGTGGGCGCTGCCAGCTGCGCCTGGACGTTACGGCTGACGTAATCGTCGGAGACGGGCAGCCACGGCTCGACGTCGGCGGCGCAGAAGCCCGCGTAGGTCTCGGGGGTCCATTGCATGGGCGTGCGCGCCACGTCGCGGGTGCGCTCCGGTCCCAGGTTGATGCCCTGCGGATCCTGGATCTTCTCCGGCGGGATCTCGCCGTTCTCGAAGCCCAGCTCGTCGCCGTAGTAGAGCGTCGGCGTGCCCCAGAGCGTCGTCAGCATCATGCCGGCGACGCGCGCGGGGCCCTGTCCGCCGAAGCGGGAGGCCGTACGGGGGAAGTCGTGACTGGTGAGCACGAAGTGATGCCAAGCGAAGTCGGGCAGCACGTCGTAGACCGCCTCGACGGTCTCGCGCATGGCGTCGGCGTCCCAGGGTTGGTTTGCGAGCCGGAAGTCGATGGGCAGGTGCAGCTCGTCGCCGTCCTCGCCGTAGTACTTCACCCAACGCGGCAGGTCGAACCAGAGCTCCCCGATAGCGACGATCTCCTCGTATTCATCCAGTACCTGGCGGACCTCTTTCAGGACGTCGTGCACCTCGTCCTGGTCGAGGTTGTACTTCATAATCTGGCGCCCGATGATGTCGTTCTCCGGGAGATCCTCAGGGGCGTCGGGATCGGGTGGATTGTCGCGCAGCTCCTCGTCCTTGATGATCAGCCCGATGACGTCCATGCGGAAGCCGTCGACGCCGCGCTCCATCCAGAAGCGGAGCGTGTCGAACATCGCCGCGCGCACCTCGGGATTGCGCCAGTTGAGATCCGGCTGTTCCGGGCAGAACTGGTGCAGGTAGTATTGCTCGGTCTCCTCGTCGTAGGTCCACGCGGGGCCGCCGAAGAAGCTGCCCCAGTTGTTGGGCGGCCCGCCGTCGGGCGCCGGATCGCGCCAGATGTACCAGTCGCGTTTGGGGTTGTCGCGGCTGCTGCGGGACTCGAGGAACCAGCGGTGTTCGTCCGAGGTGTGGTTGGGGACCCAATCGATGATGAGCTTGATGTCGCGCGCGTGGGCCGCGTCCACCAGGCGGTCGAAGGTCTCCAGGTCACCGAAGAGCGGGTCGACGTCGCAGTAGTCCGCGACGTCGTAGCCAAAATCAGCCATGGGCGAGGGGTAGAAGGGACTCAACCAGATGGCCTCGATGTTCAGATCCAGCAGATAGTCCAGCTTCTCGATGACGCCTTGGAGGTCGCCGACGCCGTTGCCGCGGGTGTCCTTGAAACTGCGAGGGTAGATCTGGTAGATGACCCCTTTCTGCCACCACTTGAGATTTGTCTGCGTCATGATTCTGTTCCTTTCTCTGGCTATGATTGATTATCTCGTAAGCACGTTGAGCGTTGGCTCGGAGCACGAAGGTGATTCATAGAGGATCTTCCACGTGGCAAGCCATACTAAGGGCTCGTAAAAATATAACTTCCCGCGCGATTACAGGACGATATGGGACAAAGTCGTTTTGCGATTGAAATAGGCGAGCCTGAAACGCTTTCCCGGGTTGCACGTATTTAATCAGCTCACACAGTCGGGAAGTAATTGGTCAACGAACCCTAACGATCACAAATACGAGCCAAATTCCCTAAGGAGCGCCACACTTTGGATCAGGTTGAACACGGCGCTTGACCCAGCTGCTATTATACATGAAATTCGCCAGACGGTTATAAAGATAAGGGACTTTGTGGCTCTTATAGGTTTGGCTCTTTGGGGTTTCGCCGGATACAAAGGCAACGTTTGCCACGCGCTTCCTTTCACAACGCAGAAAAGGTCTGGTGAG
>CAZCPK010000250.1:0-6272 GCA_964500755.1 uncultured Anaerolineales bacterium | reverse complement strand
TACATCCGGACGCCGGCGCGGCCCTTTGTCACGCTGCGAGCCGACGTCCGTGAGGCCGACGATCCGCTGGAGGCTATCCGGTCCGTGGTGGCGAAGCGGCGTCTTGCCGGCGCCGTGGTCCGCCTGATCGTACAGATGACGCCGGAGCAGGAGCCCCGTCTCCGCGACGGCGACCTCTCTCCGCTGCTCGAGGACGCCTTCTTCGCTCAGATCAACCGCGACGTCGACCGCAATATCCGCGACCGGCTGGCGGGACTGGAGCCGGAGGCCATGACGCCCCGTCACCTGCTCAAGCGCTATCTGTTGGCAAAAGGCAAAGACGCGGAGGCCTTGGCGCCGTACCTGGACCTCGCCGACGGTATTTTCGAGGAAGTGTCCTGATTTATATGCACATCCTTCACCGCGAATGGGACTTTTTACCTAGTCCTGCTTGACAATTTGCGCTGATGTTTTATAAGTATAGGCCTTGGTTGCTCGGGAACAGTACAACCTTACTACGGTATTAGAACGTAGCCAGGTGCGACGCATCTTCGAATGTTTGAAGATGACCATTTCATGCACACGGTCATGGGTTTTAGCCAACATGATCGGGTAATCGCAGGTGCGTTGCACCTTATACCGTAATTTCAGGGTGCAGCCGAGAGAGTGGGCTACGGGGTGGGGTTGAGCTTGACGCAGACACGCCGCCTGGCTCCTGGATCTATTGGAAGGTGCTTTCAGTGGATCGAAGCCGTCCCTTTAGAAGGAGGTATTGGTTTATGCATTTATTAAAGAAAGCCCTGATAGTTGGTCTGGCTTCCGTGGTGCTGGCGACGGCGTCCCCCGCGCTGGCCCTGGCGTTGGTGCCGGATCCGGCCCCGCCGCTCACGGACGTTGACGATGGTGAGAGTGGTTTGTTGTCCCCGCATTGGCCCTCTCAGGTTCGCCGTTGGGAAGAGATTATCGCCCGGGAGGCCAATCGTCGCCGCTTAGATCCCGATTTTCTGGCCGCGCTGGTGTGGATGGAATCGCGCGGTGACTCTAGCGCCGTGGGACCCGTCGGTGCCGTAGGGTTGACTCAGGTGATGCCCAGCGAGGCCGGGTTTTCCTGGCGGCCCTCGCGCGCGGAGTTGATGGACCCCGCCACAAATCTCTTTTGGGGGACCCGGACCCTCGCGACGGTGTTGCACCAGGGAGAGGGGGACGTCTTCAACGCCCTGGCGGCCTACAACGGCGGTTGGGACCAGATTCAGTATCGTGGCCCCAAGCACTTCGCTACCACGATTCTGCGTGATTACGCCCACGCTGTGGTAGAACGACGCGGGCTCAAATCTTACGAGCACTGGATCGCGGTCTTTGCGGTGGCGTCCCCCGAAATTCACGGTCCCATCTGGGTCGCCGACTTGCGCCGGGACGACGTCTACTTCTACAGCGACGAGAATTGGATTCCCGAGGGCTATCCGCTCATCCCGCGGAACGTCCCTCAGACGGCGATTGTGGCCGAGTTGGCCGACGAGGAAGAGGGCACGCCCTACGCCGTTGGCCTGTGGCTGTTGCGTGTCGAGGACGGGACCTGGGTGACGCCCTGATTCTGTGGGGCTGTTCTTGTCAAAGCCGGGACGCTGTGTCCTGGCTTTTTGTTTGTCGGCCCGGCTTGACGTACAATAAGTGGAGATTCGGAAAGTTTCCGGCGTAAGGAGCGAGGTGCTATGAACGTTGATCTGTTGATTCACTCGGCGGCGCAGCTCTGCACGGTGCCCCCGCAGGCCGACGGGCCGCAGCGGGGCGCGCGCCTGGGCGACGTGGGATTGATCGACGATGGCGCCGTCGCCGTGAAGGACGGCGCCATCGTCGCCGTGGGGGCGACGCCGGCGGTGCGCGCGCAGGTTGACGCCGCGGCGACGACCATTGACGCCGGCGGTCGCGTCGTCTGCCCCGGTTTCGTCGATCCGCACACGCATCTCGTCTGGCTCGGGGACCGCGCCGCCGAGTTCGAGCAGCGCATCGCCGGCGCCAGCTATATGGAGATTATGGCGGCCGGCGGCGGCATTATGGCGACGGTACGGGCGACCCGCGCCGCCTCGGTGGAGGAGCTGGTCGCCGCCGCGCGTCCGCGCCTCGACCGGATGCTGGCGCACGGCGCGACGACCGTCGAGGTGAAGACGGGCTACGGGCTGGCGACCGCCGCCGAGCTCCGCCAGCTTGAGGCCATCGTTACTCTGGACCGCACGCACCCCGTGCGGCTGGTGCCGACGTTCCTGGGCGCGCACGCCATCCCGGCGGACTACTGCGACCGCCCCGACGCTTACGTCGATCTCGTCGTCGAGGAGATGCTGCCCGCGGTGGCGGAACGTGCCCACGCGCTGGCTCTCGACCGCCTGCCCTTCTGCGACGTCTTCTGCGAGGAAGGCGCCTTCGACCTGGCGCAGACCCGTCGCATCCTGACCGCCGCCCGCGACCTGGGCTTCCCGCTCAAGGTGCACGTCGACGAGTTCGAGGCGCTGGGCGGCACGCGCCTGGCGGTCGAGTTGGGCGCGATCTCGGCCGATCACCTGGTCAAGACCGCGCCGGAAGACGTCGCGGCGCTGGGCGGCGCGGAGACGGTCGCCGTCTCGCTGCCCTGCACGCCCTTCGGTCTGGGACACTGCGAGTACACGCCCGCGCAGGCGCTCCTCGATGCGGGCGCGGCGCTGGCGCTGGCCTCCGACTGCAACCCCGGCACCGCCTGGAACGAATCCCTGCCCTTCGTCATCGCCCTGGCCTGCCGCTATCTGCGCCTCACGCCGGCCCAGGCGCTGGTCGCGGCCACACTCAACGCGGCCCACGCGCTGGAGCTCGGCGACCGGGTGGGGAGCCTCACGCCTGGCTACGCCGCCGACCTCCTGATCCTGGACGTGCCCGACTACCGGCACCTGGGCTATCGCTTCGGGACCAATCCCGTCGCCACGGTGATCAAGGACGGCGCTCCGCTCTCTACGTTAACGGATTAAACGGATTTAGCGGATTATTGGCCCTACTGAAAATATCAATCTAACCGCATTTATCGTAAAAAGCCAGTTGCTTCCTTTTGCATTCGTGACCAGACGACCACCTGACCATTTTCAAGGGAGACCGTATGACCGACGATACCTGGACTGCTCTCAACGCCGACGTGATCCATTGCCGCCGCTGCCCGCGCCTGGTCGCATGGCGTGAGGAGGTGGCCCGCACCAAACGCCGCGCCTACATGGACTGGGACTACTGGGGCAAGCCCGTGCCCGGCTTTGGCGATCACGACGCCCGCCTGCTGATCCTGGGGCTGGCGCCCGGCGCGCACGGTTCCAATCGCACGGGCCGCATGTTCACCGGCGACAGCTCCGGCGAGACGCTCTTCGGCGCGCTCTACCGCGCGGGCTTCGCCAATCAGTACACCTGGCAGCGTCCCGACGACGGCCTGGAGCTCGACGACGCCTTTATCACCGCCGTCGTCCGCTGCGTGCCGCCCAAGAACCGCCCCAACCGCCCGGAGAAGGACAACTGCCAGCCCTTTCTGGCGCGCGAGATCGCGCTACTGGACGATCTGGAGGTTGTGCTGGCGCTGGGACATGTCGCCTTCACCGAGTACCGGCGCCTGCTGCGCCAACAGGGCCACGAGCTGCCCTCGGTGGACTTCGAGCACGGCGCCTTCTACGACCTGGGCGCGGAGCTGCCCAAACTCGCCGTCTCCTACCATCCCAGCCGCCAGAATACGCAGACGGGTCTGCTGACGCTGGAGATGTTCGACGCCATCTTCGCGGGCATCCGCGCCTACCTGGACGCATGAACGTCCTCTTCGCCGGTGACAGCATCACCCGGGGCCTCTCGGGCTACGGCTATCTGCGGCTGCTGCGGGGGGATTTTCCGGACGTCGAGATGACGAACCTGGGCGTCGGTGGGGATACGCTGGTGGGCATCCTGCGGCGTCTCTTCGCCGAGCTGGAGCGCCGGGGCGACGACGCCTACGACGCCGTCGTCCTCGAGGCGGGACACAACGACGTCATCATTCCCCAACTGGGCGCCATGGGATCGCTTCACCGCACGCTGCGCCGTCTTCTTCTGTTGCGCGGCAGTGTCCCCACGCCGGAGCCCGACGCCTTCGCGCGGACGCTGGCGGACGGCGTACGTCGGCTGCGCGCCCGCTTCGCCGGGCCGGTGATCGTCACGACGCTGAGTTGTCTCGGCGAGCGCCTCGACGCGCCGCCTAACGTCCACCGCGCGGCGCTCAACCGCAGCATCCGCGCCGTCGCCGCCGACCACGACCTGTACCTGGCGGACGTGGGACGCGCCTTCGACGACGCCGTGCGCGGCGCCGAGCCCTCAGATTTCTTCCTGGATCCCTTCTTGGGCATGCTGTTCGATTCTCTCTACTCCCGCACGCGGCGCGGCGTGACGGCGCTCAGTCGCCGGCGCGGTCTGCTGCTGACCATCGACGGCGTGCACCTCAACTACGCCGGCGCGACGCTCTACCGCGACGCGCTCCGGGAACACCTGCAGGCGATGCGGAGCGTGCACGCATGAAGCAGATACGGATCAGCGGACTGATCGCCGCCGCGGACTGGGTGCACGCGCGGCTCACCGCGCCGGAGGCCCCGTCGCGGTTGGGCGAGCACCTGAAGACGCTCCAGGAACTCGTCGCGCGCACCGAGGCGCTCTGCGCGGAAGAGGACGTGACGCCCGGCGCGCTGCCCGTGCGTTCCCGGCGCGCCTACCAGTGGATGGTCTTTTTGAGCGACGCCGAGATGTTGGAGGCGCACGCGACGACGGTGGCGCAGCTCCGCGCGGCGCTCCCCGAGAGAGCGCAGCTGGCGCTCTTCTACACCGGGACGCTCTACCGCACCCGCTTTGCCGACGGCGCGCCGGACGTGGTGATCCACGAGGGCTTCGTCGACGCGCCGGACGACGTGCTGGCGGCGCTGGCGGAGGCCGCGCTGGACCGGGGGGCGACGGCGGCCCGCGAGCGCGTGCAGGCCTACGCGCGGACCGACGACTTCCTTGAGGTTGTCGCGGCGCTCGAGGCCGCCACCGAGGCGGCGCGGCATCGCCCGCGGGGGCGTCATGTGGACCTGGAGCGGGTCTTTGCCCGCGTCAACGCGGCCTATTTCGACGGCGCGCTGGCGCGACCCAATCTCACCTGGAGCAAGCGGACCACGACGCGCAAGATGGGGCACTACAACTTCGTCACCGACACCGTCTGGATCAGCCGCACCCTGGACGCGTCGGAGGTGCCGGCGTACGTGCTCGACTACATCATGTACCACGAGTTGCTGCACAAGCGGCACGGCGTGCAGACGGTCAACGGGCGGCGACGCCTGCACACGCCCGCCTTCCGGGCCGACGAGCGCGCCTTTCGCGACTGCGCGCGGGCGCGCGCCTTTCTGCAACGCTGGGCTGGTTAGTCTAGTGGTCTGGTAGTCAAATGGTCGGATGGTCAAGAAGATGGTGCTGCGTTGCACCTTGTACTACAAATCACTCATGCCTGGCGCAAGCGGAACATCGACAGTGGGGCGCCGCTGTTCGTCATGGACGAGTGGATGGTCTCTCCCTCGTTATCAAAACTGATCTCCTCGAGGTGCTGGTTCGATAGAGATCCGCCCTCGACCTGGGGAAGTTGTTCCGCTTTTATGGCCCTGGATAGTTGATTTGCCAGGTATTTCGTTAGACTTTTGTGTTCACCCGTCCCGGCTCCGCCGATGGGGAGGTTCAGCCGCTCGAACTCCTCTTGATACTGTTGGGCTTGATACTATTGGACGAATGCAATCGCAATCTGGTAAGCTGTCAGAAACGGACGTCCCAGGTGATGGTCTGTAGCATTGGGGACGTCGCGCAAAATCCGGATTACTTTCTCTGCAATGTCGAGCTCTTGCCAGAGGGTCATGGGGATAACGCTCCTTGGGTCTATGTGAGTATACTTGTCGGTACGCTCCCATTCTCCCCCATGTGAGCCAGAACGTAAAACGTCCGGGAAGGCCGAGCCCTCCCGGACGTCGTAGGGTCACACGTCAGCCCATCGATCAGGGGATGGTGCCGAACTGGAGCGACTCGACTCGACTTTGGACTACTCCCGCCCAGCAAAGTATGAGCAGCGTTACTATCAGGAGCAGCAGTTTGCTTAATCCACCCACCAAATCGGGGGAAGCTAGCATCATATCGCGGGGAACTATCCCGATTTCTAGTATTAATTGGGGGTAGTGGAGTTTCGATGCCATGATTCTCGGTTCCCTGATCAAATCGTTCATGACTGACGTATAATAGAGTAACATTGGCTCTACTGAAAT
>CAZCPK010000249.1:0-6284 GCA_964500755.1 uncultured Anaerolineales bacterium | reverse complement strand
TTTACTTGGTGATAGAAATAGTTTTCATCTCTTGCAGCGTTCCTAACAAGAGCGATTTAAGTAACCTCTTGGCTGCCCTGAAAAAAATCAGCCAAAGAAAAATATGGGGTATATGTTGTGGGTTGGGCTGTGCCCAACCCACAACATATAGTATCCCTTTCTCTACTGAAAAACCTTTTTTCAGTAGAGTCAACCTCTTGTTTTCTCTGTGCCCTTCATGTCTCTGTGGTGAAGTATCTAATTATTTCAGTGGAGTCATGAATGAGCCCAACTAAAAAGCTATGGTAAAATAAAAAAGAGAAAATGTCAAGAAATTAGCGGATCGAAACACAATGCTACCAGTGAGCCGTCCGTTTGAGACGAAATCCCGGCCCTCCTTATGGGGCTCTGGGACATTGCCGGATAGTGGAGTGAGTGCCCTGAAAACTAATGCCGTAGGCTACGTTAGGGGGGCTCACCAGACTTTTTCTGCGTTGTGAAAGGAAGCGCGTGGCAAACGTTGCCTTTGCATCCGGCGAAACCTCAAGGAGCCCTACTTATTCAACCAGAAGAAGTCCCCTCCTCAATGGTTAAGCGCTCCCCGATCGCTACCCAGTCCAAAACGGCAGGATCCGCCTCAAGATAGTAACGGGCCGGTTTTTGCGGCGCGTAATAAGGCCAGAACGGTCGCGCCAGCGCTTTGTCAACGACGACGCCCTGACCGTCCAGCCAGACGACGCCGATGGGAAAGAAGACAAAGAGCATGTGAATGGACGTCGTCACGCGACCCTCGCCAGACTCTACAAAGAGCAGCGCCTCCCGATCGCGCAAGGTGCGTCGGAACATCAGCCCGCGCAGGCGACACCAGAACGTGGCGCAGCGCCGCACGTCAAGGGGCAGTAACGTTCCGTCGGCGCGACGCAAGCGGATCTCAGAGGACATACGCCTCCCTACGCTTGTGGACAAGGTAAGGGTGAACTGCTGCACATCGATCTTTCCTACCTCTCTTGGTCGAGGCCCGTCACGTTTGTGACGCCGTCGGGTTGCAGCTGTTGCACCTGCAGCTCCACGTCGTCCAAGCGAGCCTGGCAGTGCGTCGCGAGGCACTGACCCCGCCGGTAGAGAGTAACCATCTCCTCTAACGCCAGCTCCCCGGTCTCCAGCTGCTGAACAACCGCCTCAAGCTCAGCAAGCGCCTCCTCAAACGTCATCTCTTCTGGAGATTTCATAACCTGGCCTCCCGAATATCGTCACTGGGCAAATCCTTCACCACGCTCTCAAGTATAATCTCTTTTCGAGAGTTGTCTAAACGCAAACACCGCCGGACGGTACAGATATGTCAAGTTGACGCCTGGAGCACTTCTCGTATACTTAGGTACTGAAATTACTGACTAACGCTAAGGATCTCGCTGAGCAGTTCCCTTTCTGGGCGACCTGGCAGCGCAAGCTTCGCCTCTCTATGTTCTAAACCAGCCTATGCATGGAGCTAGAGGACAGCCCACCATCCAAAGGATACTGTCAGGTGAATCCAACATGAACTAACAAGGAAGATGATATTGGAGACAAAAAGTAGCTTCAGCGGACTGGCATTCTTATTATTGATGGGGTTGATCCTCACCGGAGCCTGGTTTTACACGGGGTGGAAATCGAGCCAACGTATGCTGCCGGTGGGGTTAACCATCGGCGGGCTCGACGTCGGGGGGAGCACCCGTGAGCAGGCGTTGGAGAAGCTCTCCAAAGCGTACACGGAACCCATCACCGTATATTACCGAGATCAAGAGCTGATCCTGGTGCCTGAGATGGTCGAATTGTCGTTGGATGTCGAGAGGACGGCGGAGAACCTGGATCAAGTCATCCTGGCGCAATCTGGCGTCGAAGGCTTCATCCAGTATACGCTCAGCCGGACCCGCCGTGAAGAGTTCGCCCCTCGAGAGATTCATCCCGTGCTCTCTTATTCCCGAGAACGCATCGATGGCTTCCTGCAGCGCGTCGCCCAGCAGTACGATCACCCTCCACTGGAGCCGGTTCCTCTCCCCGAAGCAGAGACTTTTCGCCCCCCACAGCCAGGGACCACACTCGACGTCGACGCCTCACGTCCCAGGTTGATTAAGACGCTCCTCTCGCCGGTGGAGCATGAGGTCGAACTGGTGATAGACGTGGAGCCCATCCCCCCGGCGTCCATGGAATTCCTGAGGGAAGCGCTGGACACAAGGCTGGCCAATTTCACCGGCATCCCCAGCATATTCGTCAAGGATCTTGATACAGGGCGGGAGCTCTGTTATAACTGTAACGTCGCCTTTGCGGGGCTAAGCACGCTTAAAATCGGGATCGTCCCAGCGCTTTTCCAGAAACTCGATGGGCCGCCGGACGCGGAGACCAGACAGCAGATTGTAGCCACACTGAGCGAGAGCGATAACACCGCCACCAATCAGCTGCTGGCGAAGATCGGAGCGGGCAACCCCTACTCCGGGGCCCTTGAAGTGACCGATTTCTTCCAGGAGCTGGGAATGGACAACACCTTCATGGCGGTCCCCTACGATATGAAAGAGGAAATAGCAGAGCCCAGTATTCAGACTCCCGCCAACTCCCGGACCGACTTCGACACGGAGCCCGACCCCTATATCCAGACGACTCCCTTGGAGATGGGCCTGCTTCTGGAGGGATTAACCCAGTGCACGGAGGACGGGGGAAATTTCCGCCTGCTCTATCCTGATACGCTCACGCCTGAAGAATGTCAGTTCACGCTCAGCTGGCTCCAGCAGAACGAGACCAACACGCTGCTACAGAGCGGCATGCCCGCAGGCACGCGGATAGCCCATAAGCACGGGTGGACGGGGGATACGCACGCCGACGTGGCCCTGGTCTATAGCCCTGACGCCACCTTCATCCTCTCCGTCTTCCTCTATCAGCCGGAATGGTTGGTCTGGGAGGAGAGCGCGCCGACCTTTGCCGATATCGGCCAGATCACCTATCGGTTCTTCAACCCCAACGCGCCGTTGACCGACGAACCCTGGCCCTAGGGTTGAGGCGCTAGCCATCCCTGGTGTCGGACTACGGACTGACCGTCGTTGCTCATCACCCACTCGACGAAAGCCCGAGCTTCCGCCGAGGGTGGTTCTTCCGTCACGAGGAAGAGATCGCGGGAGAGCGGATAGAGCTCCGACGTGATCGTCTCCGCGGAGGGCGGCACCCCCTCAATCGCCAGGACGCGGACCTGCGGGGTTAGCCGCGCCGTGGACAAATACCCCACCGCCAGCGGCTCCTCTCCCACCAACGTCAGGACCGCCTCACTGCTAGGGGCGACCAGCGCTGTCAAGGAGACGGGTAGACCGTTCATGGCCTGCTGTTGGAAGAAACGATAATCGCCCGACGCATCCTCACGGCTGATCAACGCCGGCGTACCCGGCAAGCCACCCCAGGCCGTCCAATCGGCAACTCGACCTTGAAAGAGATCTCGCAGCTGCGCCGTCGTCAGGCCGGGAAGCCCGTTCTGGGGATTGACCACCACCGCCAGGCCATCCCGCGCAAAGGGAACCTGCCAGACGTTCTCGGGAGCCGTCGCCGGCTGCCCGATCACCGCGGCGACGTCGGCATCGCCATGCTCCAGCGCCTGCCAGACCAACGTCTCTGCGCGCACGAGCAAGACCACCTGTACATGTGGCTGTACGCGCTGATAGGCGGAGATCAAGGCCCGCATCAATGGAGCCGGCGGCTCGGCAGAGGTTAGTTGCAGTTCGGTGGGCGTCACCGTGACGACAGGTTCCAGCGGCGTGGGCACGATGTTGGCGCGGGCACAACCGGCTAACACCAGCACCAACACCGCAAGGAGATACCGCTTCATCCCAACACTCCGGTCAGCACCAGCAGCCCTAGGGTCGCACAGTAGATGGCAAAGGGCCATAAACCTCGGCGGCGCACGATCGCCAGCAACCCGGCAATAGCCGCGTAACCGGTCACGGCAGCGGTGAGAAAGCCAACGATTGCGATCGTCGGAACGACATTTCCACTCTCCGCCAACACCAGTTTCGCCACCTGATAAAGCCCGCTTCCCAGGATGATAGGCACGGCGAGGAAGAAGCTGAAGCGGGTGGCAGATTCCCGATCGTAGCCCAACAGCAAACCTGCGGAGATCGTCGACCCGGAGCGGCTCAATCCCGGCGCAATCGCCAGCGTCTGCGCCAGACCGATCAATAAGGAATGGCCCCAGGAGACCGTCTCCAGGTCTCGCGTCTGGCGCGCCAGGTATTCGGAGAGAATCAACAACGCTGCCGTCCCCAGGAGGAAAGCCGCCGCGGCCCGAGGCATACCGAAGAGCCTTTCAAATACGTCTTCCAATAAGAAGCCAATCACAGCCGCCGGGATTGTGCCCAGCGCAATCCCCCAGGCCAACCGCGCCCGAGGATCCGCCAGGGAACGCTGACGCAAACTCTGCCACGCGGCTTGCACCAGCTCCCAGAGCGCCTGCCGGAAGTAGACCATGATGGCGAGCATGGTTCCCAGATGTAACACGGTGTCCAGCGCCAATCCCGGATCAGGCCAACGCAGAAGGTGCGGTACGATAACCAGATGCCCCGAACTGCTAATAGGCAGAAATTCCGTGAAGCCCTGCAGCGCGCCCAACAACAAAACCTGTAGTAACGTCAACGTCGACCTCCTCGCAAAGTCACAGCATCGGTCATAATACCAGCCTAGAAAGAAAGCGCAAGAATTCTGCGGCGTCATCCAAAGGAAACAGGGGAAGGCCGGAACCTTCCCCTGTTGTGAGTCTTGGACGACTTCAGTCGCCGGCTGCGCAGGCGGGCTGCAGCACCTCTCCACGTTCTGCCGGCTTGGACGTGGCCGACGACTCAGACGTGGGCAGCTTGAACTTGGCCCACATCACCGGCAGCAACAACACCGTCGCGACGACCGGAAGGTAGAAGGGGAACTGTGGACTCACCTTCTCCCACAGCAGCCCACCCAGATAGGGCGCTGGCAGCGAGATAAAGCTGATGCTCGTCGAGAAGAGCCCAAAGGCCGTTCCGCGCAGGTTTCTCGGCACCGCCTTGGAGATCAGGGCGTTGTAGGCCGGGCTGATCAGCGCCGAGCCGACGCCGTAGAGTAACCAGGCCAACGCGCATCCCCAGAACGAGCCGCTGTTCAGAAAGACCACCAGCCCCACGGCGACGATGCCGAAGCCGCCCACGATCCCCACGCGCTCGCCGCGTCTGTCCGAGAGCGCACCCGCCGCGCTCATCAACAGCGCCGTCGTGACGCTGGAGAGCGACATCAGCCAACCGATCTGCGTCTTCGTCAGTCCGATGATGTCCTGCAGGTAGAGCGACTGCATCTCGAAGGCCATTCGGTAGGTGACGTCCCGTACGCCGTCGGAGACCAGGATCCAGGTCAGCAACCCGCCGCCCAGCACCAGCGCCATCATCTTGCCCATATTGGACTTAAGGCCGGCGAAACTCGGGCGCGCGGCTTGCTCGGAGCCGGTACGGCGCGCGCGGCGGGCCATCCAGACCCGGAGTAGGGTCGCCGTCGCATAAAGTGCAGCGGCGACGATGAACATCGTCTTGAAGCCGAACTGATCGGACAGAAAACCGCCCAGCGGCGGCCCCACGATCCCTACGATCATGAAGATGCTCTCGCTCAATCCGTAGACCCGGCCCAGCGTCTCTTCGTCGGACTGTTCGGCGATAAAGGCCTGAAAGCTCGGTGCGACGAAGGCGCCAGCCATGGCGCCCGCCGCCGCGGCGATCAGCAGCCAGCCCCAGGAAGGCGCAATAATGTAAACCAGCATCCCCACCAGTCCGGCGAGGCTGCCGATAGCGACGGCCTGCAGCCGTCCCAGAGCGTCGGAGAGCCAGCCCCCCAGGATCTGAAAGGCCATGGGCGCGATGGAACTCAAGGTAAAGAAGAGGCCGACCTGCTGTATACCGGCTCCCAAAGATTGAAGATAGAGAGCCATCAACGGTTGATACATGCGCGAAGCGATGTTCGCGAGCACCATCGTAACCATAAACATCATCAACGGGCGCGTCAACTTCACTCTCTTACTCCCACCACGCATATCGACCTCCTGTTACCTGCTATAAATGCCACGATCCCAGGATATCATAAGGGACGCGAACGGGCGCTAGCCGAAGGTTCCATCTTGGCGTGCTCGCCTGGACAGTCTCGACCCTGGTCGACTGACCAGCAGTAGAGAGAGTAGCCGGTCATTGAGGGAAAGATGACGAGAATAAGTCAACGGATTAAACGGACCAAGGCTCTTATTGGTTTCTGGGTGAAATGCGGGATTTCGAAGCAAATCGGGAAAT
>CAZCPK010000248.1:0-6292 GCA_964500755.1 uncultured Anaerolineales bacterium | reverse complement strand
ATCCGTTGATCGACGATCTGGATAAGATACAGCCGGAGGACCGGGTGGTTATGGAACTCTCCAGCTTTCAGTTGGATCTGATGGATCGCAGTCCGCACGTGGCCGGCGTGCTCAACATCACGCCCAACCATCTGGACCGTCACAAGACGATGGCGGCCTACATCGCCGCCAAGGCTAACCTGGTGGCGTACCAGATCACGGAGGACGTGGCGGTGCTGGGGTACGACGACCCGAACGCACGAGCGTTGGCGGAACAGACCGCGGCGCGCGTTCGCTACTTCAGCGGTGAGCACGCGGTGCCCGATGGAGCCTTTCTCGAGGGCGAAACGCTCTACCTGAATCGTGATGGTGAGACTGAAGCTGTCTGTCAGCGCAGTGCTATTCGTCTGCGGGGCGATCACAACGTGCTCAACGTCTTGGCCGCCATCGTCCTGGCGGACGCGGCCGGCGCCTCGTTAGCAGCGACGCGGCAGGCCGTCGCCAGTTTCACCGGCGTGGCCCATCGGCTGGAGGAGGTTCGGTGCCACCGGGGGATCCTGTGGATCAACGATTCCATCGCCACGGCCCCTGAACGGGTCCTGGCTGCGTTGGACTCCTTCGAGGAACCGCTGGTGCTGCTGGCGGGCGGACGCGACAAGGATCTGCCGTGGGAGGAGTTTGCACAGCGTGTGGTGGAGCGGGTGCGCGTGCTGATCCTCTTTGGAGAGGCGCAGCCGCTGATTGAGGAACACGTCCGCGAGGCGTGGCGCGGTGGACGGGCGACCGGCGAACTGGAGGTCGTGGTGTTGGCCGAAACGTTGGAGCGGGCCGTGCGGGACGCAGCGCGACTGGCTCGCCCGGGAGAGATCGTCCTGCTTTCGCCCGGCGGGACCAGTTTCGACGCGTTCCGGGACTTCGCCGAGCGCGGCAAGCGGTTTCGAGCGTTGGTTGATGCAGTGGAGTGAAGTGAGGCGACGGATGAAGCAAGCGATGCAAACGGTGCGGGACGCCTTCCAGGTTGACACGCTGTTGCTGGTGACCGTATTTGCGCTGTTGGCCTTCGGCCTGCTGATGTTGTACAGCGCCACGTTCTACGTCGGCATCGACTTCTGGCAGCGACAGCTGCTCTGGGTGCTGCTGGGCGGGTTGATTATGGCGGGCTTGATCGTGCTTCCCTATCCGATTTGGCAGACGTTTGCCACGCCGTTGATGGGCTTCACGCTGGTGCTGCTCCTGTTGGCCCTGCTGTTCGGGAATGCGGTGCTCGGAGCGCAGCGCGCCATCCTTATCTTCGGTATTTCGGTCCAGCCGGGCGTTCTGGCGCGGTTGACGACCGTGATCTACATCGCGACCTGGCTGGCATCCAAGGGCGAACATCTGGACGAGGTGCGCTACGGCTTGATCCCCTTCGCGGTGATCGTCGGTATCGTCGGGGGCGTCGTGCTCCTGCAGCCGGATCTGAGCACTCTGATGCTGCTGGTCACCACCGCGCTGACCATGTTCTTCTTCGCCGGCGGCGACCCGGCGCAGCTCTTCCTCTTCACCCTGGTGGGCGGATCGACGTTGGGGGTATTGGGATGGCAGCTGGAGCACGCGCGCCAACGTATCCTGAACTACGTGGCGGCCCTCAGGGATCCGGCGCAGCGTTCCTATCACGGCTACCGTGCCCTGCTGGCTATCAGCGAGGGGGGTATCTTTGGGCAGGGCGTGGGGAACGGGCGGTTGAAGGCCGGCTATCTACCCTTCTCGCACACCGATAGTATCTTCGCCGTCGTCGGAGAGGAATTGGGGCTGGTGGGGGCGCTGCTGATGCTGGGGCTCTTTGCGTTGCTGGCCTATCGTGGGTACCGTATCGCGCTGGAGACGCCGGATGCCTTTGGCTCGCTGCTGGCCTTCGGCGTGACGACGATGATTATCGGTGAAGTTTTCTTGAACGTGATGGTTATGATTGGCTTGATTCCTTTCACGGGGACGGCGCTGCCCTTCTTTAGTTACGGGGGATCGGAGATGATAATGACGTTGGCCGGCGTCGGGCTGCTGTTGAGTATCTCGCGCGGACGGCCTAAAGGAGAGTGGGATGCGCTACTGGATCGTTGGTGGCGGGACGGGTGGGCACATCTATCCGGGTCTCGCCGTCGTCAGCGCGCTGCGCGTCGCTGAGCCTGCCGTCGAGTTGACCTGGATCGGCGAGGAGGACGGCATGACCGCCGAGCTCGTCACGCGGGCCGGGGTGCCCTTCCTGGGGATACCGGCCGGCGGCGTGCATGGCATCAGCTTCCGGCGGCAGCTGCGCAACAGCGGGCGGTTGCTCCGGGGTCTGCGCGCGGCGCTGCAAGCGCTCGCCGCCGAGAAGCCCGCGGCCCTGCTGACGACCGGTGGCTACGTCAGCGTGCCCGTGGCGCTGGCAGCGCGGCTGCGCCGGGTGCCGGTGTTCGTTTTCTTGCCCGACATCGAACCGGCGTTCTCGGTCAAGGCTGTAGCGCGCGTCGCCCGGCGCGTCGCCGTGACGGTCGAGGACTCGCGGCGATATTTCCGCGCCCGCAAGGTCATGGTGACCGGCTATCCGCTGCGCCCGACGTTGACTCGTTGGGATCGCGTCCGCGGCCGCCACGCCTTTGAGCTGGAGGACGGACCGGTCCTGATGGTCTTTGGCGGCAGTCGTGGCGCCCGCTCGATCAATCAGGCCGTATTGGCAAATTTGGAGAGACTTCTTAAAATCGCGCAGGTGATTCACATCAGCGGTGCGTTGGATTGGGAGACGGTGGCCGAGGTGCGCGAGGCGCTGCCCCGGTCCGCCGGCGCGCGTTATCACGCCTACCCGTATCTTTACGATCGCATGGGAGCGGCGCTGGCGTCTGCGGACCTGGTGGTCTCGCGGGCCGGCGCGTCGATCCTGGGGGAGTTTCCCCACTTCGGCGTTCCGGCGGTGCTGGTGCCCTATCCGTACGCCTGGCGTTACCAGAAAGTCAACGCCGCGTGGCTGGCGGACCGGGGCGCCGCGCTGGTCGTCGAGGACGCGACGCTGCGCGCCGCGCTGGTCCCTACGGTGGAAGGGCTCTTCGCCGACACGGAGCGGCTCCAGGCGATGGCAGCAGCGTCGCGCGCGCTACGTCAGCCAGACGCTGCTCAGAAGTTGGCGGCGCAGTTGCTCTCCCTGGGAAAGGAGGCCGAGTGATACCTATAGAAACGATGTTTATCGGCTTGATGATCATGTTTGGGATTATGGGCGCCTTGCGCGGCTGGGCGAAGGAGCTGCTGGTCGTCTTTAGCGTTGTGCTGGCGCGCTTCGTCGAATTTGTGCTCTGGCAGTTCATCCCGGTCATCAAAGAGGCGCTTCGGCAGATGGCGGGGAACGAGCCTCAGACCTGGTTTTACATCCGCTCCTTGCTCTTCGTCGTCTTTGTGGCCTTCGGCTACGCTACCACGACCATCTCGGCGGATCTGGGACAGAAAGCGCGCAAGGAGAAGTTCCAGGACACCCTGCTGGGCTTCTTTCTGGGAGCCATCAACGGTTTTCTGGTGATCGGCATGTTGTGGGGTTTTCTGGCGAACCTGGGATACGACATCTGGGGGATCACGGGGCCCACCGATCCGGCGATCCAGAATTTCATGAGCTATCTACCCTTGACCTGGCTTGAAGGTCCGACACTCTTTATCGCCGTAGCGCTGTCGTTCGCGTTCGTCTTGATCGTCTTTGTCTAAGGCAGGTTGTGATGAGCTCCCTCGGAGCGTATGAGACGGTACATATTGTAGGCATCGGCGGGGCGGGGATGTCCGCCATCGCCCGAGTGCTCCACGAGCAGGGCGTCGACGTGCGCGGCTCCGATCAGCGCGCCGGGCGCCTGGTCGAGGGCCTGCGCGCCGAAGGTATCCCGGTCGCGGTGGGGCACGCGGTGGGACATGTCGCCGGCGCCGATCTGGTGCTGGCGTCGTCGGCGGTGCCCGAGGACAACGTCGAGCTGCTGGCTGCGCGAGAGCGCGGTATCGCCGTGCAGCGCCGCCCGGACTTCCTGCCGCGGCTCACCGCCGACGCCGATGTGGTGGCGGTGGCGGGCGCCCACGGCAAGACGACCGTCACCGGCATGATCACGACGATTCTGCTGGCGGCGGGCCAGGATCCCAGCTACATTGTCGGCGGCGTGGTGGAGAACCTGGCGACGAACGCCCACGCGGGCGCTGACCGTACCTTCGTTATCGAAGCGGACGAGTACCAGCATACGTTTCTGGCGCTGACGCCGAAGATCGCCGTGGTGACCAACATCGAATACGATCACCCGGACTGTTTTCCCAGCCCGCGCTTCTTACGTCTGGCCTTTGGTGACTTCGTGGATCAGATCCGGTCCGACGGGAGGCTGGTTGCCTGCAACGACGACCCGGTGGCGCACGCCGTGGCGGCGTCGTATCACGCCAACGGCGGCACTCTGGTGCTCTACGGCGCCGAGCCCGGCAAGGGCGTGGCCTGGCGTGCGACGGAGATCGAGACCGAGCGAGGCGGTGGGGCGCGCTTCCGCGTTTTGCACCACGACGCGCCCCTGGGCGCGGTGCGCTTGCAACTGCCCGGCGTCCACAACGCGCTCAACGCTCTGGCGGCGTTGGCGGTGACGTCCGCGTTGAGCGTCGACTTCGAGACGGCAGCGGCGGCGCTGACGAATTTCGCGGGAACCGGGCGGCGGCTCGAGTGCCTGGGCCGCGTCGCCGACGTCATGGTGGTCAGCGACTACGCGCACCATCCCACGCAGATCGAGGTGGTGTTGGAGGCGTTGCGCCAGCGTCATCCCGACCGGCGTGTGGTGGCGGTCTGGCAGCCGCACACCTTCAGCCGCATCCAGGCGCTCTGGGACGATTTCTTGTCGGCCTTTATCGCGGCCGACGAAGTGGTGGTCTTGCCCGTCTACGCCGCCCGGGAGATCGACGACGGCAGCGTGGACCACGGCGTCTTGACCGAGGCGCTGCAGCATCCGCGCGCTTCGGCGGTGGCGTCCCTGGACGATGGCGTGGCGTATCTGAAGAAAGCCGTCCGGCCCGGCGATCTGGTCGTGTTGATGGGTGCGGGCACCGAGTATCAGGTAGGCGAACGACTGTTGGAGTTTCTACGTAAACGAGAGGAGGCCTAAGCATGCGGACGTTGGTGAGGTTTTTCAGGCGGATGACGGGATTGGAGATGCGCAAGGCCGCACGGAAGCGCGCCTATCGCTCGGAGACGATGGCCTTCAAGATGTCCCTGGTTGAGAAAGCGCCCCGCAAGAAGAAAGCACGGGACGAGAAGCGGAGGCAAGCGCGCCGGTGAAGTCGTACGCTGTTCGCCTGGACGCGCTGGTCGAACGACTCGGCGCCATCGCACAGCGCAAAGGAGCGTTGGCGGCGCACTCGGCTGCCGGCGTCGGCGGTCCGGCCGACGTGCTGGTGGTCGCCGAGGGTCTCTACTCACTAGTGCCGGCGGCCACCGAGAGCTGGGCGTTGGATCTGCCGACCAAGGTTTTCGGTGGGCTGACCAACTGCCTGGTCAGCGACGCCGGGTTGCCCGGCGTGATTGTCCTGAATCGGGCGCGCGCCGTGCGTTTCGAGGAGAACCATCGGGTCTACGCGGAGTCGGGCGCGGTCGTCGCGCCGCTGGCCCGCGAGGCGGTGCGGCGCGGGTGGGGCGGGCTGACCTGGGCCGTGGGCCTGCCGGGCACGGTGGGCGGCATGGTGGTCAACAACGCCGGGGCCTTCGGCGGGGAGACGGCGGGCGTGCTGGCGGCGGCCGAAGTGGTAGGCCGCGACGGCGTCCCGCAGAGGGTCACGCCGGACTGGTTCGACTTCAAGTACCGCTGCAGCCGGCTCAAGGGCGCGGGCGACGACTGGATCGTGCTCGACGCTACCTTTCAGTTGCAGCCGCGCGATCCCGCACACCTGCAGCGCAAGGCGCAGGAGTATCAGGTGCGTCGGAAGACGCATCAGCCGCCGGGCCGCACGCTCGGCTCGACCTTCAAGAATCCAGAGGGGGAGTACGCGGGTCGCCTGATTGAAGCCGCCGGTCTCAAGGGCGCGCGCGTTGGCGGGGTGGTCGTCTCGGAGAAACACGCCAACTTCTTCGTCAACGAGGGCGAGGGGACGGCGGCGGACTACGTGGCGTTGATCAACCGGGTCCAGGCCGAGGTGGCGCAACGCTTCGGCGTCTACCTGGAGCCGGAGATCGAGATTATCGGTCGTTCGTCACCGGTCGACGGTATATAGCAGCATTTCTGTTATGGGGCTTTGGAGAAAGAGGAATTCAATTGAAATTACGGTATAAGGTGCAACGCACCTACGATGATTGGGGCATGCTGGATAA
>CAZCPK010000247.1:0-6339 GCA_964500755.1 uncultured Anaerolineales bacterium | reverse complement strand
TCTTTTTCTGCAAGCGCCTTGGTGGAGGGGCGAAACACGCTTTATACGACGATTGTGACCGACAGCGGCAGTCAACGTATCTATCTAGACTGGTTCGAACTACTATATCCGCGAAAGCCGGTGGCCGCCAAAGGCGAGATTGCCTTTGCAGTCAACTTATCGGACACTGCCACCGTCTCGGTGACGAACTTTGCATCCGCCGACCTGAGCTTCTATGATATTAGCGACCCGACGAAGGCTACACGTCTGACTGGGGCAAGTGTGACTCCTGACGATGGCAAATACCTATTAGCCTCCCAAGATCACATCACCGGGGAAAGAGCGTATCTGGCTGTCGAAACCGGTGTTGTACTTTCCCCTACCGCTATCTCAGCCTACATCCTCACCTCCAATTGGCTTGCTCCGACCGAGGGCGCCGACGTGATTGCCGTCGCGCCCCGCGAATTCTTTACCGCTTTAGAACCCTGGGCCGAGCGCCGCCGCGCGCAGGGCTATCGGGTGCAAATTGTAGACGTGGAAGATACCTACGTCCTCTTCAACGGCGGCGTCCTCCATCCGGAGGCCATCCGCGCCTTCGTCGCCTACGCCTATGCCCACTGGCCCGGCCCACCTCTGCAATACGTGCTACTGGTAGGCGATGCCAGTTTTAATCTTAAAGGCTATCACCAGGCAGCCTACGGTCCTTGGACGCCGCCCGTCATTCCTCCCTATTTGGATTTCATCGATCCAGATCAAGGGGAAATCCCTGTAGATGCCTATTTTGGAGATGTGACTGGCGACGGTATTCCTGAATTGGCTGTGGGACGGATCCCCGCTTACACTTCGGAGGACGTGGCAGGCTTTGTCAACAAGGTACTCGTCTATGAAGATCGGCCTGCGACCGCCTGGATAAATCGAGCGCTTTTCGTCGCCGACGACGGGAAGAAGTATCTCGAAGGATTTGCTGATACGTTGGCTCATCTGATGACGGATTACGTGCCATCCACGATAATTACCGACAAAGTCTATATCCAGGATTACTGTGGACTCTCTGGCCCGTGCCCGACGGCAACTCAAGCGTTGACTCAAAGTTGGGGGCAGGGAGCAGCTCTGCTTACCTACGCCGGGCACGGCTCCATTCACCGCTGGGCTCACGAACCACTGCTGCTCAACGAACAGTTGGCGACGTTGCCCGTCATGGACGGACTGCCGTTTATTATCTCTTTGGACTGTTGGGATGGTTATTGGATTTTCCCCCCAGTTTATCCACCTTTGGGGAACCGCGATGTGCGCTCCATCGGCGAATGGGCCACCTCCGTATTGACTGATCGGGGAGCCATAAGTCTCTTTGGCCCCGCCGGCATGGGCTATCTCCATATCGAGAAACCGATGGCTGAAGCCATGTACACAGCCCTCTTCGAGGAGGGGCAGCGCACGCTGGGCGACCTGACCCACGCCGCTCGCGGCGCCGTCCCCTGGTCCTACTTGGCCCGCTCCTACACCCTCCTCGGGGATCCTACGGTGCAGCTGCCCGCCCGCCTGGTAGCCGAGGGGCTGGAGGTCACACCTTCGCAGCTGGAGATGGAAGTGGGGACCACGCGCGCTCTGAACGCCACCCTCACCCCCACCCTGCAGTTGCGTTCGGGTAACGCCATAACCGTCTCCGCTACCTGGAGCGCCGAGGCGGGCACGGTGGACGCCCGGGGGATTTACACTGCGCCTCAACAGGCAGGTGCCGTCCATCTCTGGGCTACCCATGAGGGTTTCAGCGTGCCGGTGACCGTGACCCTCGTCGCCGGCACACCGACGACGGTGACCGTGACACCCGATCCCCTGATCATTGGCGTCGCCATGTCGCAGCAGATGCAGGTACAGATAGAAGATCAGTGGGGCAATCCGGCGAGTACAACGCCGCTCTGGTCTAGCGGCCTGGGCGAGATCCATCCCGAGACGGGCATCTTCACAGCGCCCACCTATCTTGCCACCGGCTGGATCACAGCCACGGCGGGAGAAGTGAGCGGTCGTGCCTGGGTAGAAGTGCGAGCTAGCGAACTGACCACCGTAACCGTCGAACCGTCCTCCTTGCTACTCGGCGTGGGGGAGACCGCGTCGCTGACGGCAACTCCCCGCGATCAATGGAGCAATCCCATCGAAGGATTGGAGGCAACGTGGAAGGCCGACATTGGGAAGATAACTGTACGCCCTCCCACAACCGCTACGTTCACCGCGCCAGGGCGACCGGCGCGAGGCTGGATCACGGCGACGGTCGAGGGCGTGAGTGGGAGCGCCTGGGTAGAAGTGCAGAGCCGTGTCTATCTCCCTCTGGTGCTGCGTCAGTAAAGATCTCGGATACGGGATGAGATAACGGATGATGGAAAAGAGACGCTGGCTCGAGGCTTTGCCCTCTGATTTGGACGGTCCGCTGCGGCTAACTGTCCAGGGCCGGAGCATGTGGCCTACACTTCAGCCAGGAGATGAAATCATTGTCGAACCAATTAGCCGAGATGCGATACAACGCGGCGATTGGATCGTTCTCCGTGCTTACAATGGACTTCTTGTTCACCGTATGCTCGGTTTTACCAAGGATGGCGATTTGCTCACCAAAGGCGATGGACACCGGGCGCCTGATCCTCCCTGGCCCTTAGATGCCATCGTGGGACGAGTATGTGCAGTAAACCGTAATGGAAATATGTCACCCAGAAACAGTCATACGCTCAGCGAGAAAGTAAAAACCCTCTGGCACTGGGCCGTGGCGAAAGCCTGGAAGTGGCTGAAACGAGTGGGACTACTGATGATAGGCCTGCTGCTTCTGCCCGTGATGATATCCGCTTCTGTCGATTTGATCGAAGGCTCTTTCAAAGCAGAAGTAAAAGATAATCGGGTCTACTTTTCCTGGGAAACCGGCAGTGAGGCCGACATGTTGGGCTTTTACCTGCAACGCTCTGAGCAAGAATATGTGGGGTATCAGCGCATTCCAAATTCAAACCCGGATTCCGATGATCTCATCCCAGCTAAAGATCCATTCGGAGCATCTTACGTTGAGGAATTTATTGACGCAGATGTAGAGCCAGAGACCCGGTATTACTATCAGTTGGAGGCCGTAGATATTAATGGGGACTCTGAATTGCACGGACCGATCTCTGTCTGCGTTGATTGTGCAGTCACCCCTACACCGACATCTACCCCCACATCCACGCCGCCCCCCCCCGACGAGCCTACGCCCATCCCGCCGCTCTACGTGCGTTTCTGGTCCGATGCAACCTCTCTACAGGCCGGCGACTGCACCGTTCTGCGCTGGCAGACGGATAACGCCGCGCGTATCACGCTGAACGGCGAGGGCGTCCCCGGGCCGTACAGCGAGCGTCAGGTCTGCCCCTGCAGCGACACGGACTACGTGCTGGGCGTCTCCGGGCAGGACGGCAGCTACGAGGAGCAGGCCATCAGCCTAGCGGTCAGCGGACAGTGTTCGGTGCAGCAGGTCCGTCGCACCGCGACGCCCACGCCTACCTCGCCTCCCACTCGGACGCCTACCCCGCGTCCCCTTGTTGCGGATGGCGAATCCGACAGTCCGACGCCCGCGCCGACGGCCTCCTCAACCCCGTCGCCCGCCACCGACCGCGACCCGACGGCGACCCCAACGTCGCCGCGCCCGGGCGAGAGTACCTCGCCCCTTGCCCCGCCGTCCCCAACTTTCACCTTGGCGCAACCGCTCGACTCGCTGGCGCCGACCCGCACGCCGTCCGCAGCGCTGACCTCGCCGCTATCTCCTGAACCTCGAGAAAGCATAGCTGGCTTCAATTGGACGCTTCCGCTCCTGGGGCTGGGTGGGCTCTTCATCGCGCTGGGCGGCTGGGGAATCTGGCGGGCATGGAAGACGCAGTCATGAAGCACCTGATGTGGGTGCTGCTCCTGCTCCTGCTCTCGGGTTGTCGGGGAGTCCCGGCTGCGCCCGAGGCGTCGGAGACTGGGGCAGAGGCCTGGACGCTGGAAACGCCGGGGGACACCACCGTCTGGCTCGCGCCGGATTGGCTGCGGGCGCGCGGCGTCGACGTTAGCGCCCCCCTGAACTTCCGGCTCACGTGGCGGGGCGACGCAGTCCCGGTGTTGCCCATCGAGCAAAAGGGCGGGTGGGGCGCGCTCTTTTTTGCGCCGGCGGAGCGCTCGCGCTACACGCCGCGTTCAACGTTCCACCTCCAGATCAACGCCGAGGGCGCGCGGCTATCAGAGGATCAAGTTGAACCCTCCGCCGCGTCCCCGGCGCCGGTCCGCGTGACCCTCACCCGGGAGCAGGACCTGCGCTACCTGCCGCAGGCGACCGCGCCGACCCCCTGGGTCTGGCAATCGCTCTACGCTCCCCACGCGCTCACGCAGACGGTGACGCTCACCGACGCCGTTGGCGGCGCGGTGACGGCCTCCGTGCAGCTCTGGAGCCACACCGACTCCGATCACCGCGCGCTGTTACGCTGGGACGGGGACGTCGTCGGGGAGTGGGCCTGGGAGGGCCAGGGAATGCAGACGCTGACGGCGACGTGGACGCTGCGCGAGCCCGCGGGCGCCCACGCTCTGACGTTGGAGACGCCGTCCGTGGCGGAGGATCGCGTCGCCGTCGTCTGGCTGGATCGTTGGGCGTTGACCTATCCACGCGCTGGCGCGGCGCTCGGCCTGCTGACGGCGACCGGCTCCGCGTTCACCGTCCCCCCGGAGGCCCACGTGGTGGACGTGACGGCGTCCACGTCTCCTACCCTCGTCCCGACGACGGAAACTCAGGCGAGCGTCATACCTGGTCACCGTTACTGGGTCGGTACGCTGGAGGACGCCGCCGAACCGCTGGCCTGGCGGCCCAGGGAGTCCCTGGACGTTGATGCGCTCGCCGCCGTCGACTATCTCGCCGTCGCGCCGGCGCCCTTCCACGCTGCGGTACAGCCGCTGCTGGACTACCGCGAGGCGCAGGGCCTGACCCCGGCGCTGGTCACGCCGCAGGCCGTCTACGACCATTCCGGCGCCGGTCGGCCCGACCCCGAGGCCATCCGGTCGCTGGTCCGGGCGCTGCCCGCGCTGCGCTACCTGCTGCTGGTCGGGGACGCGACGACGGAGCGCGAGGGCTACGTCGGTGAGGCGGGCGCGCTGCGGATCGTCACGCCCTTTACGCGCACGCGGGTGCTGGGCGAGACGCCCGCCGACGCGTGGCTGGGCGCCGATGGTCATGGACAGCCGCAGGTCGCCGTGGGCCGGATTCCCGCCGCGACGCCGGCGGACGTGCGGGCGGTCGTGGAGAAGACGCAGCGCTGGGAATCCCAGGCGGCCTCGCAGCCGTTGCTGCTCCACGACGACGAGGCCGAGTTCCGCGCGCTGGTGACGGATTTGGCCCCCCTGCTCCCGGACCCTTCGCCCCCGGTGCTCGACGCGGGCGCCCCTGACGCGCGCTCCGCCGCGCTGGCGGCCCTCGATTCGCCGACCTGGCTGATCTACAACGGGCACGGCAGCCTGCGTCAGCTGGGGGACGAGGGCGTGTTGACGTTGGAGGACGGCGCTACCTGGCAGGCCCCGGCGCTGGTCAATATGTGGACGTGTCTGAGCGCGCACTTCACGCATCCGCAGCAGCCCTCGCTTGCCGAGGCCTGGCTGGCTGCGCCGGACGCCGGGGCGGTCGCCTTCCTCGGGCCGGTCGGCGAGACGCTGACCGCGGAGCAACGCCCCTTCGCTCAGAGCTTCTACCGCGCCCTGGACGAGCACCCGCGCCTGGGCGACGCCTGGCTCGCCGCCTTGCGCCAGACCGCCGGTGGCGCGCCCGACGTCCGCTGGGGCTTCGTCCTGCTGGGCGATCCCGCACTCCACGTGCAGCCAGTCCAGCCCTAAGTAGGTCAGAAAAAAATATGTTAACATTTGCTCGGAGCCCTCGTCTCGGGGGCGGTCTCTTTAGAACCGAGACGTTCGCGATTAGCCGTCCCCGAGACGGGGACGGGGAGCGGATGGTGAATATGTCTGGAATAAAGAAACTTTTACGGACTTACTTAGGTGCTCCCCACGCTTCACCGACAGCCTATCGAGGTCGCGGGATGACCCGCGCCAATTCCCTTACACAGACGCTCCCTCCCTTTCTAGATTTAGCGTATCAACAGCGAGATAGGCCCTACCAAGAAGTGCAATGGCGTCTATCACTAAGCAGGATAGGCCCTATCCTCATACATTCCAGCGCTGAGTTGGAGCGCTACGCCGGGAATGCAGGGGGCCGACTCCCGGTGGGTCATGGTGGCTCTTTGGGATTTCGCCGGATGCAAAGGCAATGTTTGCCACGCGTTTCCTGGCACAATGCAGAAAAGGTCTGGTGAGCTCCACTAGCGTAGCCTACTGCACTAGTTT
>CAZCPK010000246.1:0-6380 GCA_964500755.1 uncultured Anaerolineales bacterium | reverse complement strand
ATCTGTGCAATCTGTGTCGATCTGTGTCCCATAATTCAATCACCTGAACGTTTACGTTTTTTTAGTACACCCTGCGGTCTCTGGGGCGGCAAATGTCTCTTGCCGCCGGCAGTTCTACTCAGAGTCGTCGTTATTTTCGTTCACCTTGGCTGTCGCGCGTTTGGCACGGAGCGTGAAGACGGTCAGTGCGATTAACGTCACGAGATAGGGCAGCATGCTGATGAAGTAGACGGGGATGAGGCGCTCACCTTGCAATCGCCAGCCGATGGTGTCAACAAAGCCGAAGAGCAGGCTGGAAAGGAAGACTCCGACGGGTTCCCCACCGCCAAAGGTGTTGACGGCCATGCCGATAAAGCCCCGACCGGCCGACATCTGATCGGTGAACATCTGCAGGTGACCCAGCGAGAGGTAGACGCCCGCCAGGGAAGCGAAGACGCCGCTGGCCATGACGGAGCTGAAGCGGATGCGTTCCACGTTGATGCCCAACGTAGCGGCGGCTTCGGGATTTTCCCCCACGGCCCGCAGGTGCAGTCCCCACGGCGTCCGATAGAGGAAGATGGCCGTCAGCGCCACCAAGATCCAGGACAGATAGACAACGAAGGTGTAGCCGCTGAGCAGCGGACCGATGATTGGGATATCCTTGATAAGGGGGATCTCGATGGGGTCGAAGCCGACGATACGGGGATCGGCGAAGGCGCCGGCCACGCCGAAGACGGCGCGGGTGAGGAAGATTGTGGCGGCGACGGCGAAGATGTTGATCGCGATACCCATCACGATGATGTTGGCCTTGAATTTGAGTGAGAAAAGCGCGAAGAGCCCGCCGATGACAAAGCCGCTCAACATAGCAGCCAGAATGCCCGCCACAGCGCTTTCGAAGTAGTAGCTGCCCGCCACACCGAACCAGGCGCCAAACAACATAATACCCTCGCCGGCGATGTTGAGGATTCCAGCGCGCGCCGTGATCAACGCACAGAGTCCGGCCAGGATAATCGGGGTGGCCAGCCGGAGCATCCCCTGGAGATTGGCAATGTTCAGAACGTAGCGTTGTACAATATCCCATATTTGAGCTAAGGTTGTAGAATCCATAAGCGCTCCTCTTAAACTTTCGATTCCTCAGGCACGCGTTTGACCAGATCGTCTTTATTGCCGATTTTGATTTCCTTGACGAAATCCCACATGCCTTCCGCGGCCATGAAGAAGATGATCAACCCCACAATGATGTCGATGAGCTGGCGAGGGATGCCGGTGGCCCATTGCAGTCCTAGAGCGCCGGCCTCCATGCTGCCGTAGAAGATGCCGGCTATGGCAGAGCCGAGGACCGTCCGCCCGCCCAGTAGCGCAGCCAGGTTGCCCCGGAAGCCAAAGCCGATGGCAAACAGGTTTTTGTACTCGCGCCAGACCCCGAGAATCTCGACGATACCGCCGAGGCCCGCGATCCCCCCGCTGACCAACATGCCGCCGATAAAGGTGCGGTCGAGATTAACGCCGCCGAACTCCGAGAAGGGAAACGACAGGCCGACCATGTGCCATTCGTAGCCGATGGTGGTGCGCTTGAAGATATAGAATATCGCAATGACCAACAGGATAGCGAGCAGGATGCCCAGATGTGCCTGTGTGCCCTTGCCCAATGTGCCCGTCAGTTCGATGAATTGGGGCAGGCGCGCGGTGGGTTGCACGGGTGGCGTCTCTGGAGTGGTAGGGGTGTGGCGCAGGGGGTAGTTGGTCAGATAGGAGATCAGATGGGTGGCGATGTAGTTGGTCATGATCGTCGTGATAATCTCGCTGATGCCCAGTTTCTGGCGTAGAAGCGTCGGTACGTAGGCCCAGAGCGCGCCGCCGATGAAGCCAGCCAGAAGCGTGAGGGGTAGGTGGAAGATCATGGGGAGTTTGATGGCGTATCCGATGAGCGTGCCGGAGATGGCGCCGATAAAGAACTGGCCCTCGACGCCGACGTTGAAGACGCCGGTGCGGAATGCGATGGTCGAAGCGATTGCGGTAAAGATCAACGGCGTGGCGCGCTGTATGGAGCTAAAAATGCCTCGTTGGCTGCCAAATGCGCCCAGGAAGAGCTTGCTGTAGATCTCGAGCGGGTTTTCGCCGTAGATTAAGATGATGATGGAGCCCACCAGCATCGCCGCCAGAATGCTCAGAATGATGGTGATGGATCGTTTATAGAAAGCCTTGCCGAACTGCTGGAGGGCTTTTAAATCCCGCTGCAGACGCTGACGGATAGTCAACTTCCGGGTGATGGTTTCTCCGTGTTGTTCTTCTGCTGTGCTCGTTTTGATGTCGTCAGACACCTGCAACCTCCTTCTCTTCTTTTATGGCCTCGTCCTCGGTGACGCCTGCCATCCACAGGCCAAGACCTTGTTCCGTCGCTTCGCTGGCGGGCGTCTCACCGACGATTTTGCCCTCATAGAGGACGGCGATACGATCGCTCAAGGACATGACCTCGTCGAGCTCCGCCGTGACCAGCAGCACGGCTGTTCCGCTGTCCCGCGCTTCCACGATGCGCCGGTGGACGAATTCGATGCTGCCAATATCGAGCCCGCGCGTCGGCTGCGCTACGATCAGCAGATCCGGTTGGGCGCTGATCTCGCGGGCCAGCACGACTTTCTGCAGGTTGCCGCCCGAGAGCGTGAAAGCGGGTACATCTTTGCTCACAGCTTTTACGTCGAACGTCTCGATCAGCTCCTCGGCGAACTCACCGATGGTCTGCAAGTTCAGGATCTTACCGTTGGACATAGGCTTCTTAAAGTAGTTACTGACGATGAGATTGTCCTCAATGGTTGCGTTCAGGGCCAGACCGCGCACATAGCGGTCCTCCGGCACACACGACATGCCGGTCTCCCGGCGATCCCGCACGGGTAACGACGTGACGTTCTCGCCGTTGAGCTCTACCTTCCCACGCTGCACGGGCCGCAGTCCGATGATTGCCTCCACCAACTCCCGTTGTCCGTTGCCCTGCACGCCGGCAATGCCCAGAATTTCGCCGGCTTTCACGTCCAGGGAAACCCCCCGGACTGCTCTCAGTTTTCGGTCGTCAAGTACGTGTAGATTCTTGAGGTTGAGCACCGGCTCACCGGGTTGTGCCACCTTCTTTTTGACACGCAGTAGCACTTCACGTCCGACCATCATGCGGGCCAACTCAGTGGAGGTTGTCTCCTGGGTGTCCTTGGTGCCCACCATCTTGCCGTCACGCATCACGGTGACGCGGTCGGAAATCTCCAGCACTTCGCGCAGCTTGTGCGTGATAAAGATCACGGTCTTACCTTTGGCGACCAGGGAGCGGATCACCTTGAAGAGATCATCGGTCTCCTGCGGTGTCAGTACCGCCGTGGGCTCGTCGAGGATCAGAATATCGGCGTTGCGATAGAGCGTTTTGAGGATCTCTACTCGCTGCTGGACGCCCACCGGCAGATCTCGAATGCGTGCATCCGGATCGACCCGGAGCCCGAAGTGTTTGGAAATCTCCACAACGCTATCGTGCGCTAATTTGCGATCTACAAAGATGCCTCGATGGAGCGGCTCCGTGCCCAGGGTAATGTTTTCCGCGACGGTAAAAGAAGAGACGAGCTTGAAGCTCTGGTGCACCATACCAATTCCCCTCTCGATGGCGTCGGCATTCTTGCGAAATTTTACCTCTTTACCGCAGATTTTGATGGTGCCAGCTTCAGGCTGGTAAAGCCCGTACAGGACGTTCATCAGCGTCGATTTGCCGGCCCCATTCTCTCCGACCAAAGCGTGAATTTCACCCTCTTCAACGCTAAAGTCCACGTCGTCGTTGGCGACCACGCCGGGGAATTCCTTGCGTATGCCAAGCATTTCAACAGCTTTCGTCACGTTTTCGGCCTCCTTTGCCCTATCGAGGGGAGCAGTAGTTCACACTGCCCCCCTCGGAGCGTTGTCGATGGGCTATTGACTCATGCCGCCCGGTTCCGGTGGATTCTCGCAGGGGAAGACTTCCATGTGATCGCGAACGCACATTTCGTCGTTCTTGATCCTTTCGACTGCAACTTCAACGGCGGGAATGACCTCTTCCTCGAGTTGATTGGCCATATCCTCAGGACCGTTGTCCTGGAAGTAGGTGTCAACACCGTAGAGATGGCACATGCCAACAGCGTTCTCTTCCAGGCCGAAGACTTTGGTGCCGCCTTCCAGATCGCCTTGCGTCAGGTCTTCAATCGCGCCAAAGACGGCCAAGTCGACGCGCTTAAGCATGGAGGCGATAACGTTGCCGGGTTCGATCCAGCACTGGTCGGAGTCCACGCCGATCTCGAAGAGGTCCTGCTCGGCGGCGGCGGCGATCACGCCCTCACCGCTCTTGCCGGCGGCGGCGAAGATAATGTCGACGCCTTCCTCGTACTGCGTTAGGGCCAGCTCTTTGCCCTTGGTGGGGTCGTTGAACTCCCCGACCCAGCCGCTGACCACTTCAACGTCGGGATTGGCGTACTTCACGCCCTGAATGTAGCCTTCTTCAAAGCGGCGGAGCAGAGGAACGTCCATACCGCCGATGTAGCCGACCTTGCCGGTCTTGGTCATCATGGCCGCGACCATGCCCACGGTGAAGGAGCCTTCGTCCTCGCGGAAGGTCAGGCCGGTGCCGTTGGGGGCGTCGAGGGTGGCGTCTACGATAGCGAAGTTGGTGTCGGGGTATTCCAGGGCAATCTCGTTGGTCCAGTCCGCGGAGCCGAAGCCTACGGTGATGACCAGGTCATAGCCATCTTCAGCCATGGCGCGGGCAGCCAGCTGCTGCTCGCCGACGTCGGCGTTCTCGATGATCTGCGTCTCGACGTTGTCAAATTCTTCATTGGCCATTTCAATGCCGCGGGCGGCGGAGTCGAGAAACGAACGGTCGCCGAGCAGGCCGATGATCAGGGCCACCTGATACGTTTCTGCAGGTTCAACTACTCCTTCGGTCTCCTCTGCCGGAGTCTGCGCACAACCCATCAAGAGAGAAAGCAATAGCGTTGCAGCCAGTAACGTGTACATCATCTTGCGTAGCATTTCTATCTCCTCTAGAAGTTATAAAACTGATATGGGATCTGACCAATTTATGGGCTCAGGGTTTTTCTCGCTAGACACCTCCTTAATTCTGCTAAGGTGCACGTGGGTACTCTCATGGGGATTGATTCCCCGTCTGTTTGGGCCGACGTTTTTGATCGAGCTCCTCGGCCAGGGCGCGTTGCTTACTGATTGTCAGATGATTTATCATGGCGCGTTGGGCAGCGTCTGGATCTCCTGCCTTGATCGCTTCTACAATCTCACGATGTCCTTGCTCGCGGGGGGTGACGGAGAAGTAATAGCGGTGTTGGTGGACGTATCGTCGGTAGAAGATGTAGAAATTATCCATAAGTTTGCGTAGGATCTCGTTGTCCGCTATCTCGACGATGGTCTGGTGGAAGTTGATCTCTATCTCTGCCAGTTGTTCAAGATCATCGAGACCGTTGTAGTAAAGCTGCAGTGCTTCTTCCAGCCGTTCCACGTTCTCCCGCGTGGCGCGTTCGGCTGCCAGACCGGCAGCCTGGATTTCGAGAGGCTCCCGCACCTCCATCCACTCCATGATGTCTTCTTTGTCTATCAGAATCGACCAATCGATCTCGTCGACCAGAGCCGGGTTGAGATGCTCGCTGACGTACGTTCCGTCACCGGCCCGCGTTTCCAGTAGTCCGATCAGGCTCAGGGACCGCAGGGCCTCGCGGATTGGAGACCGACTGACATCGAGTTGAGCCATCAGCTTGCGTTCTGAGGGGAGTTTGTCACCAGGCTTTAGAGAGCCATTGTTGATCAACGCAATGATCTTCCTGGCGATTTCTTCACTCATCGTGGTGCGTTCGACGGGGTCAAAATTCACTTGCATGGATTTGTTCTCCACAGTGCTGTGGCTTATTTGGTCTGCTGGTATACTGGTAGGACCAATTCCATTATAAGAGAAACCGCCGGTCGTGTCAAGGGTTTTGCGTGCGGGGCATAGGAAAAATTATTGGGGAAATGTAGCCGCGATTTCTAAATCGCGCACTCTGAAGCGCGAAATGGATTTCGCGGCTACCTAGTGCCGGTTTGAAAGACAGCAATCTCATTTTTCCCTATATTCTGTCGTATACCCGCGTGCAGGTGATTACCCATAAGTCACCTGTCGTTCGCGGCGTCCAGCGATTTTCACCATAGAGAGCGCTGAGCACGCAGAGAAAGAATTATTTTCTCTCTCGGTGCCCTCTGTGAGCTCTCTGGTGGGATGTGGGTAATCACCAATGTTGCGTGCTGATCCGGGAATTTGCTGGCTTGGAGCCTAATCCTCTGATTTAGCTACCTATCACTTTGAGGAAAAAGTTTGTCTGTTACGAGATGAAGCTGTTGTATATGTCTCGAAAGCACGATAT
>CAZCPK010000245.1:0-6477 GCA_964500755.1 uncultured Anaerolineales bacterium | reverse complement strand
ATCAACCCCGGCTGCGTTTGCCTTGATCTTGTCTACGCACGTTCTGGGATGGCAAGGGCGGTTTCGGTAATCGATTTGCTTCGAAATCCCGGAGACTCCCGCGGTGAGACATCTGGTTGCCGATTGGCAGTAAGAGGCGGCGACCATCATCAAGGATCTTTGCTATGCAGGTCGGGAGTGGCGATGACGGCTCGATTATCCGGCAGGGGAAGTACATCGTCCGCGTAGAGAGGAACGCGCCCGCCCGTTTCGACGTTATAGAGGCCCGCCAGGAGCGTGTAACGCCCAGCCGGCGCCTCCGGTGGTAGCGTGAGCGTATGGCGGTCGACGATATACTGACCCGTCACCCAGGACCTCGTCGGCGAGACGCCTCCCTGCGGCAGGGCGTCCGACTGCGCCCAGATCTGCTCCTCAGGACCAACCAGGTGAACAAAAACACTGTAATCCAACGTCGCCGGGGCCTGGGCTTGCCAGTAAAGCGTCGTCGTAAAGGTCATCCCAGGTGTAAGCCTCTCCGGCGCGTCCACTCCCATCAGCGTCGCGAAATCGCCGACCGTGACACTCAGAGAGCGACTGGGCTTCGTCTCCAGGGTGAATTGACGCGCGCGCGCCTGCAGCGTCACCTCCCCGATGACCACCGGCGTCGCTTTGCCCGGCGCGACGGAGAGCGTGCAGGTATCGCTTGAAAATAATGGATCGATGCGCGGCGCGTACCGCGTGACGTAATGGTATCCCTCCGTCCACGCACGGGGTGACGCCGGGGCCAGGGCCAACGTACCGGCAGCCTCCTCTCCTTCACACTGCAGCGACCAGCGCAACGTCGCGTCCGGCGCCCCGGACAGACGCTCCCAGAACAGCTGGAACGGCAGTGTATCGCCGGCCCAGACGGTGTTGGGTAATGAAGCTGCCCCGAGCAGGCGCAGGCCGGGAAACGCGACGTCCATCTCCGTCGTGATCTCCGGCGGGCGCTCGGCAGGGACAGGCGAAGGCGCGATTTCCACAGGCGCCAACGAGAACGTCGTGCCGCCAAACGTACCCTCGGCATACCAGAGCCCCAAGCGGCGATTCTCTTCGTCGATCAAGCTCAACGTGGGAGTATAGACACCCGGCGGCAGGTGAGCCGGCAGAACCATAGGCACCTCCCCATCAATCAGCGCGCCCGGTGACCAGGCCGTGGTCGACCAGGTGCGGTCATCGACCAACTGGCCACCGCTTTCGCTCCAAACCACGTCGTGATTGCCGGCACGGAGGGTAGCGTAATACGAGAGTGCGTTCTGAGGATACTGCGTGCGCCAGCGTAAACGCAATATCAGCGGCTCAGAAGCGGACACTGACCAGGGGAGGGCGGCAGTGTCGAGCATCAAACCTTCCCCGAAGCGCGCCTGATACGCCGGCACCGGCGGCAGCAACGTCGTCACGGTACAGGTACGAGCGGCTGCGCCGGACATGCGCGGCGCACAAGTGACACCAGGAGTCAGCACCGTCTTGAGCTGTTGCCCTATCAACGGGGCGCACCGCTCGGTCGCCAGCCACGTGAAGGTCGTACCGGGCAACAGGCGCTCAGCCGCCCAGGTGTGGACGCCCTGCGTATCCGTCAAAGGTGGCGTCTGCACGACGTCGCTTTGCGGAAAAGCGTGGGCGCTCACAACCGGCGCGGGGCCTTGCGCGAACAAGCTCCGCGTCTGTGTGTAGACGGTAGCCAGGCCCAACCCTGCCAGCCGAAATGTTTTCGCTGGCGCAAAGGTCTCCGGCATGTTAACGGGGGGCGCGTCGGCGATAAAAGCATCCGCACAGTCCAGCACCCGCTCATCCCAGGACCGCGTTATCCCCTGGAAGAAGGGGGCGGCACCGGGGACATTGAACGTAAGTAGCGTGGCATCGGCGGGCGAGGGCAGATGCTCATCGGCATACCGGGCAGCGAGGCCGGCGGACTCCCCCCAGCCAAGCGGGACAAGGTGCTGTGCCAGCCACGGGCCGCCCACCAGAGGATCGGCGCTGTAGAGAGGTAACGGCGCGACCAGTGCCCAGGCGCACAACAGCGTCGTGACGATGATCTTACGACGCCGTCTGGGTTGCTGAGCCCAGGCCAACGCCGCCACTGTGGTTAGTAAAGGGATAAGGGTCAGCGCATAGCGAGCGAATTTTTTCTGCGGTAAGGTGATACCAATAAGATAACTCAACGCCGGCAGCACGAGCCAGCAGGCTTTCCGCGCTATCGCTCGCCTTCGGTACAGCGCACCTCCTATCGCAAGGCCCAGCCCCACGAGCACCGCCGGCGACAGGCGGAAGAAGAGAGTAAGAGGGTAGAAGAGCGGTCCGGGATCCATCGTCATCCTTCCTGCGAAGCGGACAGCACGCGCGCCAAAGCCCTGGTGGCGCGTCAGAGCCTGGTAAAGCGTTTGGACTGCGCTTTTTGGCTCGTGCCACACAGGCAAATAGAGGGCGCTGTAGAAAGCGAGTGCCAGGGCGGTCAAGACACTCACCCGCGCCACCCGCTGGAGCCACGGTCTCTCCTCAAGAAATAATAGGGTCAGAGCGATACCCGGCGCGATCAGGAGGCCCAGACTCTTGGTCAGCCCGGCCAGCGCGATACAGAGCGCTGCCCCACCGAGTTCCAGCGTGAAAATCCGCCGCCGCGCGTCGCTGTGTGTCGCTGGAGGGAGCGCTAACAACGCGGCAAGGCCAGCGAAAGTTGCCTGAAGCGCATCGGTATGGAGTAGAGCACCGTGCCCCGCAAGAAAAGGGTCGAGGGCAAGGAAGAGCCCCAAGAGCCGGGCGCCACGCTCGCCAATCCGGTTACGCGCTATCACATAGCTAACACTGACACCCAGGGCGGTCACGAGCGCTACCAATAAACGCCCGGCGGGCAAGAAGTAGGCGAGGTAGTCAAAAGCAACGTCATTCTCTGGGGTCAGCCAGGCGACGTTGCGGAGCCAATCTAGATGGGTCGCTGCCTCCGCGGGTTGCAGCCAGGTCGCCAGACGGATGCCCAACGCGCCGAGCGTCATGGTGGTAAAGCCCGGATGTCCCGTCTGGGGAAGCGCTTGCCAGTCACCGCGAGCGAGTGCTTCGGCAAAGCGGATGGAGCGCAGGACCCAGATCGGTTCGTCAGGTGTAACGTAACGTCCCAAGGAGACCAGTCGCAGCAGCAACGCGATAACAAAAAGCACGACGGTCAGCCAGAAAGAACGTCGGCGTAAGGATGAAGTTCGTGCAAGCATGCACTGCAAATCCATGGATCCCCGGCTCTCCTTCTCTCTGGCTGATGGCTTGACTCCGAGCGTTCATTATAAGCCGCCCCTCAAAAGGCGCAACCGGTGCAACTACGGGCAAACGAAGCCGGGGTTGATAACATGGACAAACGTCACAGGGAGTCTCTGAGAGGTCTTGGAAAGCCGCAGAACCGCTTCGTTTGCCCCCCCTCCTTGCTTTTTTTGTTCCGCCTGATCAGCGTGTTTATCGGTTCATTTCACAATGCTGGTTGTTCTGAACAAGATGTAGCCCAGGAAAGACATGGGCCAGACGTATAGCACTCTCATCTCATCTCTACTGGAGAGGCTTTTTTCTGTAGCGCCAAGGATAGGGCGTATTTATTACTTGGGGAACTTCATTGCTCTCGTCTATTTTGAACCACGGGTGACACCGATTTTCACTGATTTTTACCTTCAAATCTGTGTCAATCCGTGAAATCCGTGGTTCTCATTGCTTAGTCCCCCAAGGTTGTATGCGTCCCCAGGGATAGTGTAGCAGAGGACTTGGAAATTTCATCTGTGATCCCAGAAGTTCTCTGCATGGCTCTACTGAAAAGCGGGGAGGCTCTGAGGGGCCTGGGAAAGCCTTAGAGCTACTCCGTTTGCTCACACTAACCCATGGTTGCCAACATTGTTATTTGGGTTAAAATAAGTCATAAAGATACATCTGCATGTGTAAAACGATCAAAAATGATCGTGTGGGTGGTGATGGGCTTGCCCGCTGATCTACTGTGCAGCGGGTCCGGTATGAACCTCAAAAGATTATCAGCACCTGGGATGTACTCTTCCACAAAACCACTTAGTGATGGAGGTTGATAATGAGTGACGCTTTTGAACTAGTTGAACCCAAATTTGTCCCGCCTTTGGATCCCACGTTCCGGCCCGCCGCTTTGGCCAATCGCGCCTATCGAGAAGCGGTGGAGGCATCGGGGGAGGGGGTACCGCTCGTCTTTGGATTGGAGCGCCAGGATGGATTGCTCTCTCGGTACGAGATCATGGTCTTTCCCGAGGATCATCCCCGCGCCGCAGGGAATCCGATGTACGCCGAGCGTATCCTCAAATTCCTGCTCTGGCAGCGGGGCGCCTGGCGCGTCTACGTGGGCGGCCCGGCCTCAGTCGGCAACTACATCGAGCAGGTCTACAGCCCGGAGGGCGCCCGGCGTTTCGATTACGAGTTCATGGGGCGGATCTTCGAGCGGACCTTTACCGTCGTTCCCTGCGCGGTCGAGGACGTGCCCCCCGCCAACGAGACCGGGGAATCTATCGGCGGACATCTGGAAGGCTGCCGCATTGGCTTCGACCTGGGCGCCTCGGACCGCAAAGCGTCGGCGGTCGTCGACGGCGAGCCGGTCTACAGCGAGGAGGTCGTCTGGGAGCCGCGCGCCCACACCGACCCCGACTATCACTACAAGGAGATCATGACCGCGTTGCAGACGGCGGCTTCGAAGATGCCCCGCGTGGACGCCATCGGCGGCAGTTCCGCCGGCGTCTACATCAACAACCGGCCCATGGTCGCCTCGCTTTTCCGGGGGATCCCCGAGGAGACCTACGACCGGGTAAAAGACCTCTTCCTGCGCATTCAGGAGGAGATGGGCGTGCCGCTGGTCATCATCAACGACGGCGACGTCACGGCGCTGGCGGGCGCCCTGTCGCTGGGCGACACGGGCGTGCTCGGCATCGCCATGGGCTCCAGCGAGGCCGGCGGCTACGTCAATCTCGACGGCAACATCACCGGCTGGCTCAACGAGCTGGCCTTCACCCCCATCGACTACCAGCCCGACGCCGCCGTCGAGGTCGACTGGTCCGGTGACAAGGGCATCGGCTCGCTCTACTTCTCGCAACAGTGCGTCTTCCGCCTGGCCCCGCAGGTCGACATCGAGGTACCCGAGGGCGTGACCAAGGCCGCGAAACTCAAGGCGGTGCAGGAGCACCTGGAGGCCGGCGAGGAGGGCGCCCGTCAGATCTGGGAGACGATGGGCATCTACCTGGGCTACGCCATCGCGCACTACGCCGACTTCTACGACGTCAAACACGTGCTGATCCTGGGACGCTGCACCTCGGGACGGGGGGGCCCGCTGATGCTGGAGAACGCCAACCAGGTATTGTCGGCCGAATTCCCTGAATTGGCCGAGCGCATCAATCTGCAGTTGCCGGATGAGAAGAGTCGCCGCGTGGGACAGGCTATCGCCGCGGCGAGTTTGCCGGAGTTACCTGATGCCGAGGAGGCGTAGGATGGCGTTTCGCAAGGAAAGTTCAGAGGTTTTCGTTCCCGACGGCACGCCGATGGAGGCGGCGCTGGCCCGCACGACCCACCTGGGCATCGGCGCGCATCAGGATGACCTGGAGATTTTGGCCGTGGACGGCATCCTGACGTGCTTCCAGCGGACGGATCGCTGGTTCACGGGCGTGGTGGTGACCAACGGCAGCGGCTCGCCGCGTGATGACATCTACGCGGAGTATACCGACGCGGAGATGATGGTCGTGCGCCGCAAGGAGCAGAAGAAGGCGGCAATCGTGGGCGAGTACGGGGCGCAGGTGTTGTTGGACTATCCCAGTTCCGCCGTGAAAGACCCCGCGGACCCGGCGCCGACAGAGGATCTGGTGGCGCTTTTCGAGGCGACGCAGCCCCAGGTCGTCTACACCCACAATCTGGCCGACAAACACGACACACACGTGGGCACGTCGGTGCGCGTCATCGACGCGCTGCGGCGGCTCCCGGAAGAGCTGCGCCCTGAGAAGGTCTACGGCTGCGAGATCTGGCGTTCCCTGGATTGGATGCTGGACGACGAGAAGGTCATCTTCGACGTCTCGGCACACGATAACATCCAGATGGCGCTGGTTGGCATCTTCGACTCCCAGGTCGCCGGTGGAAAGCGCTACGATCTGGCGACTATGGGGCGGCGGCGCGCCAACGCCACATACTACGCGTCGCACGAGACCGACGTCGCTACGCACACCATCTACGCCATGGATCTCACGCCCCTGATCGACGATCCCGCGCTGGACGTACAAGCGTACGTGGTGGGCTTCGTCGAGCGACTCGCCGACGACGTGGCGGCGCGGATCCAGCGTTATCAATGACAGATGACGAATGACAAATGGGGCTAGTGCTACAACGAGACTCTGTGCAAAACTGTCATCTTGAATGAAACCTGAAATTACGGTATAAGGTGCGTTGCACCTAGCTAAACCCTAATACCGTAATTTAAGAATGGTTGAACTAAGC
>CAZCPK010000244.1:0-6555 GCA_964500755.1 uncultured Anaerolineales bacterium | reverse complement strand
AGGCGGCGCGAGGCGTGGCGACGCCCGACCGGAGCAACCTCAACGTGGTGGTGCACGACCCCGTGCGGGAGCGCTTTCCCTGGCGGGGCGCCGTATTGGCTATTCACGTGGCGCGCTTGCTCTCGGTCGTCTGCGGCGCGGCGGCAGTGACGTTAGGCTGGCGTCTGCTGCAGACCCTGCTCCCCACGCGCCCCAACCTGGCGCTGGCCGCCACTGCAGTCCACGCTTTCACCCCGATGTTCGTCTTTATCAGCGGCGCCGTCACCAACGACGCCCTGATCATCCCCCTGGGCATCGCAGGCGTGCTACGCATGGTTCAACTTATGCGAGCGCCCGAGGTGACCTGGCGGCGCTTTATCTCCCTGGGTATCGTGCTGGGGCTGGCCGCGCTGACCAAACTTAGTGGCCTGGCCTTGATTCCATTGGCCGCAGCCGCTACAGCGTGGACGTGCCGGCGATCTCGAACCCCCACGCTGCGACAGTGGGTCGGAGCCTTCGTAAAACGTACGCTTGGCTGGAGCCTCCCCCTGCTCCTCATCGCGGGCGGCTGGTATCTGCGCAACCAGGTACACTACGGAGACCCATTGGGCTTCAACGCCTTCCTCGCCGTCATTGGCGAGCGCCAGGCTCCTCTAACGTGGCAAGCGCTCTGGCAGGAGCGCATGTCCTTTCTGACCAGCTATTGGGGGAACTTCGGCTGGCTCAACGTGCTGATGCCCCAGGCAATCTATACGCTGCTGAATGCGTTGGCGCTCGTCGCCGGCGTGAACGCGATCCTGGCCCTGCTCCGACGAGTGCCCACGTTCCGGCGCGCGCTGCGCGACCACCACGATCTGACCGCGGCACGGCTCCTGGCTGGACTCTGGCCCGCCGCGCTCTTCGTCTCGTTGATCCGCTGGACCCGTACGACCATGGCCTCCCAGGGGCGATTGGTCTTCCCCGCCCTGCCGTTATGGTCCCTGGGACTGATCTGGGGCCTCACAGTCTGGATACGGCGTTGGCCTCGGATTCGGCGCGGGGTGCTCGTAGCAATCCCCGCCCTCTTTCTCGTCCTGAGCGTCGTCGCACTTCCTGCCTGGATTGCACCGGCCTATCGTCCTCCGCCCGCCCTGGTAGAGGACGCCGTTATCCCGCACCGGCACGAGGCGACGTTCGGCGATCATCTCCGCCTGCTCGGCTACGAGCTGCGAACCCACCAGGTGAAGCCGGGCGAGAGCGTCGCGCTCGATCTCTACTGGGAAGCGCTGGCTCCTACCACGGCCGAGCACCTGGTTTACGTTCACCTTATGGGCCAAGCGGACCGCATCATCGCACAAGCGGATCGCTTCCCGGGACGCGGGCTGCTCGACACCACCCGGCTCCCCGCGGGCTACCGCTGGCGTGAACCCTATCAGATCACGCTCCCCACCACAACCTACACCCCGGACACGCTCACGGTGTCCGTCGGCGTCTACGAACGGGCCACCGGGCGCCGTCTCCCCACGGCGACGGGAGATGCGACGCGTTTGGGCAGCATCGCCGTGCCGCGCAAAGATACCGCCCTCCCTAACCCCGTCGACCTGCGCTTTGAGGAGGGCATGGCACTCGTCGGCTACGACGTCAGCGCACTGAGCGTCCGAGCGGGGGAATCGCTCACCGTGACGCTACACTGGGAGTGTCGCGCATCTATGACCAACGACTACACGATCTCTCTGCAGCTGCTCGACGCTCAATGGCACAAGGCGGCCCAGTCCGACGCCTGGCCGCTGGACGGCGCTGCGCCCACGAGCACGTGGCAATCGGGTGAGCGCTATCGCGAACAGCGTGAACTAGCTATCGTCCCAGACGCTATCCCGGGCGTCTATGATCTGCGCATGACCCTCTATTACGTCGTTGATGGGAAAATTTCGCATCTCCCGGCACAAAAAAGTAACCACACTTTTTCCTCCCATATGATCACGCTAACAGAAATACGAGTGGCTCCATGAGAAACGTGTTGCCATATTCTCAACGAATTTAGGCTCTTTGGGACTTTGCCTGATAGCCCAAAAGACCGTCTCAATCTTCTCCACAGATTGCACAGATTTTCACGGGTCTCTAGTCCTACAACGAGATTTCGCTGAATGCTGGCTATGCGGTTTCGCCCGCAATCTTTTGACTCGAAGCGGGGGCTGGCAGGAATAGTGAACTTGACTATAATGGCAAACGTATGGCTACAACGACAGAAACAACGCGTATAATGCGACGGCGGCAGCGGTTCGCCCTCCTGGGTAGCCTTACCCTGCTGGCCTACCTGCTGCGGACCGTCTCGCTGAACGTCCAGTCCTTCTGGTTGGATGAATTCTACGCCGTTTGGTTTATCGACCGTCCTTTTACGGAAGCCCTGCGCCTGATCGTTACGCCCGACAACAATGGCCCGCTCTATTTTCTACTACTCTGGCCCTGGCACCGCCTGACCGGTGACTCGGATTTCGCCGTGCGCTATCTCTCGACACTCTTCTCCGTGCTGACCGTAGGGACACTCTGGCAGCTGGGACGTCATTGGTTCAACCAACGGGCCGCCGCGTGGGCAGCCCTGCTGTTCACACTCTCTCCCTTTGCGATCTGGTTCAGTCAAGAGGCCAAGATGTACGCGCTGCACATGTTCTTGACGACCCTTTCTACGCTGTTGCTGGTCCGAGCACTGCACAAGAGCACAGTGGGGCGCTGGTTAAGCTATGGGCTCTCCATAAATCTGGTGGGCTACAGCCATTTCTTCGGCGCTTTCGCCATCGCCGCTCAAGGGCTAATCACCCTGGTGGTCACCGGACGTCGCTGGCGAAAGCGCGGCGCGTACCTGCTGACCATGCTGCTCGTAGCCCTCCCCTATCTCCCAGTTATACGCTTTGCCCTGCGGGCGTTCCCCACCCTGGAGATCACCGATCCAAGCAAACGGTTTGTCCCGCCCGGCAAAGGACTACGCTCGCTGATGACGGCTTACGCGTTGCGTCAAGGATCAAATGAAACGCCGACCTGGATTCTGATACTCACCGGAGCTTTACTTATCGTCGGTCTGGTGGAAGCTTGGCGTCGGGGCTGGCGCCGGGGACTCTGGCTGACGGGCATGCTCAGCCTTCCCTTCGTTCTCTTCTACGCAGTCGCTTTTAAATTGCGGGTCTTCGATCCGAAATATCTAAGTGCCATCTTCCCCTTTTTCGTGCTGACCAGCGCGCTCGTCATTGAGGCTGTACGCCGCGTCCATTTCGCACCCACCCTACTCTGTGTCGCGCTGCTTGTGACGCCGCTGGGCTACACGCACGTCCGAGATCTCACGCAACCCGATGTGCAGCGGACAGATTGGCGTTACGTGGCGGATTATCTGGAACGTTACGCACGTCCAAACGACGTCATCGTGACCTACGTCGATTACGTTGATCGATTGCTCCGGCGGTACTATGACGGGTCCGCGGACGTTCGCCCCTATCCCTACGATCCGGCGACGCCGGAGCTGCTCTACGACGAGCTGGAAGCAGAAGCACGCAGTAATCTGTGGCTGGTGCTACATCACGATCGCGTCTTCGCGCCAGACCACCGACTGGTCGAAGTCGCGCAGGCCCGTTATCCGCAGATCACAGGACACTATCCAACCTTGGGCCAGATTCGGCTGTTAGGTTACAACCTCAGATGGCGACACAGTACCTTGCCCAATTATGTAACGCCGCAGGAGGCGCGCTTCGCTAATGGCCTCGCGCTGGCAGGGTACATCGTCAGTGAGGACACACTACCGCCCACCGAAAAGGTCGCACATCCGCCCAGTAACTGGATTCCCGTCACGACTTACTGGCAGCGATGGTCTGAGCCCGGCACAGAGGAAAGCCATAATCCTGTACTGCTCCTACAAGGACCCCAGGGGGGCATCTGGGGACGCTCACTGGAGCGTCGCCCCACGGTCTTTGAGCGGGATCCACCCAAGGATTGGCCCGAAGAAACTGTGATCGAGATACACGACGACGTCAACCTGAACCCGGCGACACCGCCCGGCACCTATAGATTGCTGGTGACCTTCGAGACAGAAGCGGGAGAGATCTCCTTAGGTCAGGATGAAAGTACAACCCAGGTGCTACTGCAAGAGATTGAGATTCTACCCCCGAGCACGGCCCAACGCTGACGCACTAGGGACTGCAAGAGACACTTCGGAGGAACCAGCTAAGATTCCGCCTCGATCTCCGTCTGAAAAGCCGCCTGCTCCAATTCCAGTAGATAGCGCTTACGGCGCAGGCCCCCGCCATAGCCCGTCAGCGTCCGCCCCTGACCCAGTATGCGGTGACATGGCACGATGATCGAGAGGGGATTGGCGCCGACGGCCTGGCCCACCGCACGGGCCGCGCCCGGTCGCCCCAGCGCCAACGCCACCTCCCCGTAGGTCCACGTCTTTCCATACGGAATGGTCCTGAGCAGTTTCCAGACAGAGAGCTGGAAATCGGTACCGCGCAGATCCAGCGGCAGATCAAAAGCCCGCAGTTCCCCCGCAAAATAGGACGCGAGTTGGATCTTGGCAGACGTGAGATAGGGATGCTCGCCCTCTTTGGGAAGCGTTACGCCCCAACGTGAGAGAAAGGAGCGCACAGCGTCTCCCACGACGCCGAAGGCGACGTAACAAATCCCCCACTCCGTCGCACAGAGCCATATGTCGCCCAGCGGACTGGAGGTTGTCGTCGCATAGGCCGCCGTATCCAACTTTGTCGTCCCCAACTTCGCCATCTTCAATCTCCTGTCTGTGGTTGTGGCCCCGTGACGCCCCACGCTCCATCAGCGTCGCGCGTGGCCCACAGCTGCACGCGCTGCGGCCAGGCGCGGGGATCCAGGGCATCGACCAGACACGCCGTCTCGAAGTTCTCGCAGCGCAAGCGGTAGGGCTCATACTGGCGTTCCAAGGTCGCGGCGACGATATCCGCCGCATGCTGCGTCGTCCCCAACAGTTCCCCTGCAACCAAACTCGCCTCCACGTCGTCCAACCACGCCGACGCGCGTCCCACGTCCCCAACGTCGAGCGCATCCTGCACCGCGAGCAGCGTGAGTTCCAACGCAATCGCCTGCACATCCCGGGGACGGCGCACAAAGTCTGCGGTAATCTCTCGCTGCACGCCGGCGACCGGATTGAAGAAGATCCCTTTGCGAAAGTGGGCCACCGTATCATAAGCCGCCTGGTACGCACGCATGGCCTCAAGGAGCCGCAACTCCGTCTCTAGCGCTTGCCGCTCGCGGGACAGCGCCTCACCGCGTGGACGCACCGCCGCGAGCCAGCGGAGCCAACGCGACTCAAAGGTATCCAGCGTGCCGAGCTCCAGCGCTTCCAAACCGGCGTCGAGCCGGGAGACCGGCGTTCCCTCGGCGGCTGACGTGACCTCGCAGAAGAGCGCCAGTCCTTCCCAGCCCTGCAGCGCCACGATATAACGTAGAAAAGCACCGGCCTCCAGGTAGCCGATTTCATGTTGGGAGGCGTAGAAATCCGTCGCCAGCGACGCCAGGGGGATGTAGCGACCGGCAGGACGCAGAAGGCCGGCCTTGCGTGGCAGAGACTCGGGGCGATAGTGTCCCCCGGCGACGAGCACCGCCAACCCCTCGCGCACGAAAGCCGGCGCCCGGTCGCAACCCAGCGCAGCGTCCAATCGGTGGACCAGCTCGTGGCGTAGCGTCATGGAAAACCGCGCAGGGGCGTAGAAGCGATCCACGTAGGAGAGCGCCACCCACTGCGACGTGCTGTACCCGCCCTGCCCCGCCACGCGGGACAACAGATAGACGTCCAACGGGTCCCCAGAGGACGCTCCCAGCCGCGCCGCGACGTCCTCGCGCGCCGCGTCCGCCAGGGGGACGATCTCCTGGAGATCCCGCGCCGCCGCTGTTCCGGAGAGATAGTAGATACGAAAGCCGGGCGTGGTGTAGGACTGCCACTCGACGCCGGGTTCGGGCGGCGGGAGCGCCTCCACCGGACGCAGCGTGAAGGGGTAAGTCAAGACGTTGTTCTGCGGCTCGGCATCAGACACGTCCGGGGACAAAGTCAGGGTAAACGTCAACACCTGCGTCCCACGAAAAGGCGTCGTATCCCAGACCCAACGGAAACGCGCCCGTGGCTCGCGGGTGAAATCCTGGCGGAGTACGGGCTGCTGCAGACGTTCCCCATTCGGTAGCTGGACGGTCAGCGTTAAGGGCGCGTCCTGTTCCACTGGAGGGATCTGCGGTATCACGTCAATAGAAAGATGATCGCCCCGGTACAGCGGATCCGGATAAAGATAAACGCCCCCTTCCGTAAGGCGCGGATCCGGCAGAGCCGTAGGCGTCGCCACGGGCGTTGAGCTCGCCACAGGCATCGAAGTTGACGTCGGTGTTGGGGAAACGGTCTCGGGAAGCATCGCCGTCGACGTTGTCGGCCCGGGGACAGCTTCCGAGAGATCACCGGCCCCACAGCCAGCCAGGAGAACTCCGGCACACAACATCACCATCCATCGCATACCCTGATTGTAACAGGATTCTGATGAGAACCAAGGGAAGGTTCGGAAATAGGTTGACACTTGTGAATAGCAACGTACCGGTCTATTA
>CAZCPK010000243.1:0-6555 GCA_964500755.1 uncultured Anaerolineales bacterium | reverse complement strand
GTGCGCTTCGAGGTCGCGCGCGACCTCAACGCCTACCTGGCTGCCGGCATCGAATCCGATCACGGCTACATGACAGCAGAGCAGATCGTCGCCCGCACGCGGCTGGGTATGGTCGTCGAGGTCTGCTGCGCCGCGCACCGCGACAACGTACCCGAAGCCGTGGCAGTCTGGAAAGAACGGGGGCGGCTGGACAACGTCGTCTTCGTGACCGACGACGTGCCGCCCAGCGACCTGGTCGCCGAAGGTCATCTGGACCGCGGCGTGCGGCGGGCGATCGCCCTGGGTATGGCGCCCGTCGACGCGGTACGCGCAGCCACGCTGACACCGGCCCGGCGCCTACGCCGTCACCACCTGGGCGCCATCGCACCGGGCTACGTCGCCGACGTGCTGGTGCTGCGAGACCTGGAGGCCTTCGACGTCCATCTGACAATCACCAACGGGCAGATCGTCGCCCGGGATGGCATACTGCACGGTCCACTTCCGAAATCTACCCCGCCCCCCACGGCCATCGACTCCGTGCAGCTGCCCAAAGTCACAGCCGCGGACTTCGCCGTACGCGGACGTGGATCGAGCGTGAGGGCCAAGGTGCTCACACAGCGGGGACGCGGCGAGCTCCAGGAACGCAGGCTGCCGCTGGTCGACGGCGCCGTACGCTGGCAAGCTGAGGCCGACCTGGCCTTAGTCGCCGTTTTCCACCGCCATGGGCACAACGACAACCGCAGCTTCGTCTTGTTGGCAGGAACTGGGCTGCAGCACGGCGCCCTGGCGACGACCTACGCCCACGATTCTCACAACCTCGTCGTCATTGGGCGGAATCCGGCGGATATGGCGACCGCGACCCGCGCCCTCCGCGCGTCCGGCGGCGGTTACGTCGCCGTCTCCGGGGGTATCGTCCGCGCGCTCGCTGCCCTGCCTGTGGCCGGACTATTGGCACAGAAATCGGTGGCGGCGCTGGCGCAGGACTTCGCGGCCTTTGTCACTGCCGCCCACACGCTGGGCGTCACGGACAACCCCCTCGGCCTGCTGACCTCGCTGCCCCTGCCCGTCGTGCCGCGCTTCCGCCCCACGGACGTGGGCCTGGTGGACGTGGAGCAGCAGGAGCTCATAGAAGCATTTGATTTCAAGTAGAGAAGAGTTGCGAGTTACAAGTTGAAAACTGCAAGTTGAGATCGTGATCGATCATCCGTTTAATCCGGTCAATCCGTTGATTTTCAGGAGGAGGGAACATGAATCGTCGCCCTAAAGTAACCGTCGTAGGCAGCTTCAATACCGACCTCGTGGTCCACACGCCGCGCATGCCGGTGAGCGGAGAGACCATCCTGGGCGGCCCTTATCACACGGGTCCCGGCGGCAAAGGCGCAAATCAAGCCGTAGCCGCGGCCCGCCTGGACGCTGACGTCACCATGGTGGTAAAGCTCGGCGAGGACGATCTGGGAGATAAAGCGGAGGCCAACCTGCGTAACGAAGGCATCAACGCCGATTTTATCTTACGCACCGACGCCATCCACACCGGCGTTGCCTTTATCATCGTGGATGAAAGAGGAGAGAATATGATCGTCGTGGCGCCGGGCGCCAATACGCGGCTGACGCCCGAGGACGTGGAGGCAACGCGGGAGGCCATCGTGACCGCCGACATCCTACTGGTCCAGTTGGAATCCCCCGTGGAGACGGTGGAACGCGCCATCCGTATCGCGAATGAGGCCGGCGTGCGCGTACTTCTCAATCCGGCGCCCGGACAACCGCTGGATCCCCGGCTTCTCGCCCGGGTGGACGTGCTGACGCCCAACGAAACAGAAGCCGAGATTATCACCGGGCACAGCGTGGACGACCTTCAAGAGGCCGGGGGGGCGGCCCACCGGCTGCGAGATACGGGCGTCGAAGTCGTCGTCATCACGTTGGGCGCGCAAGGCGCGCTCCTCGTAACGGAGGAGGACGCAGAGCATATCCCGGGGCACAGCGTCGACGTCGTGGACACGACCGGCGCCGGCGACGCCTTCAATGGAGCGCTCGCCGTCGCCCTGGCGGAAGGTCAGCCGGTAACCGACGCCGTGGCGTTCGCCAATGCCGCCGCAGCGCTCCAGGTGACCAAACTTGGCACGGCTCCGGCTATGCCCTATCGAGAAGAGGTTGAGTCGCTCCGGCGAGGATAACATGGAACACGCTCTTGAAATTTACAAAGGCGCCACCCTCATCTTTCACAGCGACGACAACTGGCTCCACCCGCTCTTTGCCTTAGAACGCTTTCTGGCACGTGGCGAGTATTGTCCCTCCGACCTCCTGGTGCGCGACAAGGTCGTCGGTCGCGCAGCCGCGCTCTTGATGATCTATCTCGATGTGGGGCGGGTGCACGCCCAGCTGCTAAGCAAATTGGGACGAGAGATTCTGGAGCACTACGCCGTCCCGTATACGTACGAGCAGCAGGTAGAGAGGATCTCGTGCCAGACTGAAGAGCTGTTACAATCCGAGTACGATCCGGAAGCGGCCTATGCACTCCTCAAGGAGCGTGCGGAGCGGTAGATTTGTTAGCTTTCGACCTTTGACTTTAGACTGATTTTATAGGAGGCAATATGTCCACACGATTTGGAGTTCTGACTGTAGCACCCGGCACGCTTATTGACCAGGAAGCCGTGCGAGCCATCACGGGTGACTATCTCGAGGCGTTGAAAGCGCTGGGGGGAGAGGTCTGGTCCGAAGCAGAGCTGGGCTATCGAGCACCGCTCTTCATGTTGGTCGCCACCGGCGGAACCGAGAATGCGATTTTGGAGTTACAGAACGAAAGACAGACGTACGTCTCTGATGAACCGGTCTTCCTCATCGCCCATTCCGGCAACAATTCCCTGCCCGCCTCCCTGGAAGTCCTGGCCCGCCTGCATCAGGATGGCGCGCGAGGCCGCATCTTCTATCTCAAAGGCCCGGAGGATGAGCAAGGTCTCCGACAGATCGTTGAAGCCGCGCAGAACTTGCAGGTACGACATACGCTTCAGGACGCCCGTATCGGCCTCGTCGGCGAGCCCTCGGACTGGCTCGTCGCCAGCATGCCGGATTCGACGACCGTTCGGGCGACCTGGGGGCCGGAGGTCGTTCCCGTGCCCCTGGACGAGGTCAGCGCGCAGTTCGATGCGCTTTCCGACGACGAACTGCGCCCCACCCTCGAGGCGCTAAAGGCCAACGCTACCGAGATTCGGGAACCGACCGAGAAAGAGCTGAAGGACGTGGTACGCGTCCACGCGGCGCTGCGCCGGCTGGTCGACACATACAAGCTCGACGCCGTCACCGTACGCTGCTTCGACCTCGTGCTCAACCTGGAGACCACCGGCTGCTTCGGTCTCGCCGAGCTGACCGACGAGGGCTTCATCGCCGGTTGCGAGGGCGATCTCGTCAGCGCGGTCGGCCTGCTCTGGGCGTACACCCTGCTAGACGAGATCCCCTGGATGGCAAACCCGGCCCAGCTGGACGAGAACGCCAACGCCATGTGGTTGGCCCACTGTACCGTGCCCCGTCGGAGGGTCGAGAGCTACCGCTTGCGCTCTCACTTCGAATCCGGATTGGGCGTGGGCATCCAGGGCATGCTGCCCACCGGTCCCATCACACTGCTGCGCATCGGCGGCACGGAGATGAAGCGACTCTGGCTGGCGGAAGGCGAGATCGTGCAAACTGGAGAGGCGGAGAATCTCTGCCGCACGCAGGCGCGCGTCGAGTTGACGCGCGGTCACGTCTCCGATTTGCTGCGCGCGCCGCTGGGTAATCACCTGATCCTGGTGCCGGGTCACCACGCCGAACGGTTCCAGACGTGGTGGGAGATGCTCATCCAATAACGTTAAAACGTTGGAACTTTGGAACGTTGAACCGTTCCAACGTAACGAAGGAGAGTGTTATGGATACCGCACAAACTTGCGACCTTTTGATCAAGAACACCACAGTGTTGCTGCCCGACATGCGACTGCAATCAGACGCAGCCATCGCCGTGGACGCGGGGCGCATCCTTGCTATCGACGAGACGAGTAATCTGGAGCGACATTATACCGCCGAGACCACGTTGGACGGCAGCGGCAAGGTCGCCCTGCCGGGACTTATCGACGGACACACCCACGTCTGCCAGCAGCTGTTGCGCGGGCGTATCACCGACGAGCCGCCTATGATCTGGGTGCGCTTCCTGGTTCCCTACGAGAGTCAACTTCGACCTGAGGACGTCTATTGGAGCGCCATGCTCAGCGCTGTGGAGATGGTCAAGTCCGGGATCACCACCTTCGCCGACGCCGGTGGACGTCACATGGGTGAGGCGGCCCGGGCGGTGGAAGAGATCGGTTTGCGCGCCTGTATAGCCCGTTCCACCATGGATGCGGCCGAATTCGTGCCCGACGTCATGAAGGATTCCACCGCCGAAGCTCTCGCCAAAACCGAGGCGCTCTTCGACGCCTGGCACGGCAAGGGCAACGACCGCATTCACGTCTGGTTTGCCCTGCGCCAGGTCATGACGTCGACGCCGGAGCTGGTGGAGGGCATCGCCGCCGGCGCCCGCGAGCGGGGCACCGGCATGCACATCCACCTGGCAGAACACCTCAAAGAGGTTGAGCACTGCGTCGTCAACTATGGACTCCGCCCGGCGGAGTGGCTTGACTCCCTGGGCTTCCTCGGGCCGGACGTGCTGGCGGCCCACAGCGTCGTACTCTCCGACCGCGAGGTGCAGCTGATCACGGAGCGCGGCACCGTGCCCGTCCACTGTCCGCGCTCCAATCTCAACTCGCACGGCTTTCCCAAGACCCCGCTCTTCCTCGCGCTGGGCTCCCCCATTGGCGTGGGCAGCGACGGCGCCTCTGGCGGCAAGATCGACCTCTTTGCCGAGGTACGCCTGCTCAAGAGCGCCATCCAGGCGCGTCGGGGTCTGCCCATCAACGATGCCACCGTCCTGCCTGTGGAGGACGCACTGCGCATGGCGACGTCCGGCAGCGCGAGGGCGCTGCTGTTAGACAAGGAGATCGGCACGCTTGAGGTGGACAAAAAAGCGGACATTGTCTTGATAGACCACACGGCGCCGCACATGCGTCCCACGCACGACCTGCTGAGGACTCTCGTGATGTGCGCCACCCCGCAGGACGTGCGCGACGTCATCGTCGATGGCGCTCTCCTCCTGCGTGATCGCAAACTGACCCAGTTTGATGAAGAGGAAATCATCCGCAAGGCAACCGAGCACATGACGGCGGTTGCAGAGCGGGCGGGGTTTTAATGGCCCAAGCCGATCGGTCGCTCGAGAAGCGAGAACGGGGACGAAGCCGGTTGGACGCCGCCACTCGCCACTTCCGCCTGACGCCGTTCCTGGAGCGCTACCGGGGGCTACCCGGTCCGACCCAATATCTCCTGCAGCTGCTGTCGTTCGTCGGCTTGAGCGTCCTCCTGGGCTCCCTACTGGTACTCTGGATCGGTGAGAACCCGCTGGAGGTCTACACACTCGTCCTACGGGAGACCTTTCTTGACGTCCACAGTCTTATGATCGCCGTCCAACGCGCCACGCCCCTGATCCTCACCGCAGCAGCGGCGACGTTGGCCTTTCGCGCCGGGGCCATCAACATGGGGCTCGCCGGACAGTTCGCCGTGGGGGCGTCCGTGGCAGCTCTCGCCGGGTACGGCCTTTCAGGGTTGCCCCAGCTATTGCACGTCCCGCTGATCCTGCTGCTCTGTAGTCTGGGCGGTGCAGCGGCGGCCTTCGTCCCCGCCTTCTTCAAGAAGATGTCCGGCGTCAACGAGGTGATTACCGGTATGATTGCCAACCTCCTCATCCCACACCTGCTACGGCTGATCATCGGCCTTTTTCCTCCACTGAGCGCAGCGCAAGCGGGCGCATCCACCCACGGCATCCGGGCGTCGGCCCGGCTCTCGCAGTTTGTCGAGCTCACGGACGGGCGGGTCGGCGTCGGCACCCAGGCCCACACGGGCATCCTCGTCGCCGTCGGCAGCGTACTGGTGCTGGGCTATTGGATGCGACATTCAAAACTGGGCTACGAGTTCCGTGTGACCAAACTGAATCCCAGCTTCGCCGAGTTCGGCGGCATCCAGGCCGACCGCGCCTTCTTTCTGGGTATGTTGTTCAGCGGAGCCGTCGCAGCCGTGGCTGGCGCCGTGGAGATCCTGGGGATCTGGCGAGGATACCGGCTGGGCACACTGGCAGTCGGCAACAAAGGCCTGGTCATCGCCCTCATCGGAAAGCAGAGCTTTATCGGCTCGCTTATCGCCGGCTTTTTCTTCGGCGGGCTGGAAGCGGGAGCCATGAAGGTTGCCTGGTACACGTCCATTCCGCGTCCGCTCATCGACATCCTCGCGGAGCTGACCATCGTCTTTGTCGCGCTCCCCAGCATGCGCACCTTCATCTCCGGCGACCCTACCTCGGACGTCGACCGGCTGGGCGGGCGCTTCGTCCCCCATTAGAATCAGCAGATTTAGCGGAGTACGCAGATTTTGGCTCGCAATGAAGTGTCCAGGTCCGTTCAAGACAAACTTTTAACTTTCAACCTGCAACTTTTCTCTCAGGGAGGAGCCTATGAACACGCCATACCTCATCAC
>CAZCPK010000242.1:0-6611 GCA_964500755.1 uncultured Anaerolineales bacterium | reverse complement strand
GTTAAGGAACTGCGGCAGCTCGTCGAGGCTGGTCCGACGCAAAAAGGCCCCCACCCGGGTGCGGCGGGGATCCTCTCGCACCTTGAAGGTCGGCCCCTCGGTCACGTTGAGATCGCAGAGTTGCACCTGCTCCTCTTCCGCGCCGACGTACATCGAACGAAACTTATAGATACAGAAGCGTTCGCCGCCCTTACCCACACGCGTCTGACGAAAGATAACCGGCCCCGGAGAGTCCAACTTGATGGCGAGAGCAATCAACCCAAAGATCGGCGCCCCAAGAGACAAGGCCAACAGGGCCCCGGCGACGTCCATGGCCCGTTTGAAAAAGAGCGCCAGCGGACGAAAAGCGATCTCGCGGACGGAGATCAAGGGCACACCACCAAGGTCACCAATCTCAACCTGGCTAAGGCTCAACTGGAAGAAATCGGGGACAATCCGCGCGGCGACCTGCTGCCGCTCACATTCCCGGAGGACACTTAAGATGCGTCGATGATGCGTCCAGGGCAGCGTAATCAGCACTTCATCCACCTGTTCTCCATCGATACTACACGTCAGCTCGTCAATAGAGCCCAACCCCTTAATGCGTCCCAGTTCCCCCTCGCCCTTATCGGGATTATCATCCACATATCCCACGATCTTATACCCCAGATCCGGGCGCGCTACCAGGGTGCGTATGACCCTACGGCCCACTTCGCCAACGCCGACGATAATAACCCGCTTGAGCCCCACCCCCCGCGCGCGCAGCTGGGATTGAATAAAGTTGACGATAATCCGCTCGATGGACAAGAATACGATGCTGCCGATGCCGACTTCCAGAAGCAAGAGGCGGGAGTAGACCAACGGCCGAACGACAAACGCGACGGCCAGGATCAGGGCCAAGACCTTGGCCACCGCATTGATAATATAGTAGACGTGATCCAGCCAGCGGAGGCCTCGCCAGCGTCGATACTCCCCATCCAGCCAGAGCAAGAGGGGAATCGAGACGGTAAGGATAACGTGAAAGGGCCAATATGAGATCCAGGGAGCGTCAAAGACGACGTCCCGGAACCACTGCAGGCGGTAACGCAGGAGATAGGCCACCCCCATCGCCGCGTTGACCATCGCGATGTCCAAAACAACCACCCACCACGGCACCCGATCCTCACGGTTGCGTCGTCTACGCACGGAGCACCTCCTCGCTCAGAACCTGCTTGTAAAGCGCTGCCGTCTGACGGCCTGTCTCTTCCCAACGAAACCGGGCAGCGTGAGCTCGTCCACGTTCCCGCAGTTCGACCCGCAACGCCGGTTCCGTCAACAGACGCCGCAGGCCCGACGCCACCGCTTCCGGCGACTCACCGGGCACAGAGAGCGCCGCGTCGCCGGCGGCCTCCGGGAGCGACGATGCGTTATTGATCAGTACCGGCACACCGCAGGCCTGGGCCTCTAGCACCGGCATACCGAACCCTTCGTACTGTGAAATATAGGCAAATGCATACGCTGCATTATACCAAAGCGGCAGCGTTTCATCAGCGACGTACCCGGGCGCGTGCACCCGGTCCTGCAGACCGAGAGCTTCGATCTCCGCAAAAATCTCCTCATAGAACCATCCTTTACCGCCGGCCAGCACCAGATGAACGTCGCGCTCATTCAGCCGGGCGAAAGCGCGCACCAACGTCACCAGATTCTTGCGCGGCTCCAGGGTGCCCAGATAGAGGATAAAGCGCTCCGGCAGATCCTGCGCCGTGCGGAAGCGCTCCACTTCGTCCGGAGGATAGGGGCGGAAGCGCGGATCCACGCCGTGGTGGATGACGTGGATGTGATTGGGAGGTACGCGGAGCAACGTGGCGACTTCCCGAGCGGTAAACGCGGACACGGCGATGACCGCCGCAGCCCGCCGGCAGCTCCGCCCCGTGATCCACCGGAGATAGCGGCGGTTTTTCCGACGAAAGAACTGGGGGTAACGCAGGAAGCTCAGGTCGTGGACGGTAATCACCTGGGGACAGGGGGCCAGTAAGGCGCCGGCGAAGGCCGGCCCGTGGAGCAGCGCCGCGTCCAGTCGACGCAGGATCAACGGCAAGCAGGCCTGCTCCCAGAAGATCCGCACCAGCGGATGCGACGTGGGCAGGATCGAGCGTTGTACCGGCAGATCGAGAGCGGCGGCCGGCCCCGAAGGCCCCGTCAAGACGCGATAGCGTACGTCCGCGTCCGGGGGAAGATCTCTCAACAGTGCGGTGATATAGGCGCTAATACCGGCACTGCGATAAGACGGAGCCTTGGAGGCCAGCTGTGCATTTATCGCCACCAACGGCAAATCGATAGTCATAGGTAGTCACCATTATACGGCCACACTCCGAAAAAGAAAAAAACGACACTCCCGGGCGCCCTCTATCCTCTACAAAGTTGCGTAAGCGCTTATCTTTCTCAAGGAAAAATTACGCAAGCGGTTGTTCACAGAAAGAAGCTTGTCAGATCATGCTTACGCGCTACAATAGACTTTTGATAGGTTTCTGGGATTTCTCCAGGGGGTGGGAGGACAACCCTTCCGAACGCAGTTACGATTTGATAGATACGGCGTACTTCTCAGCAGCACAGGCAAAAGGAGGAACGCATGGAGAAACAAACGTCCGAAAAGTCCGTTCAGATCCTTGTTCACGGTCGCGTCCAAGGCGTGGGCTTCCGTTACTTCACCCAGAAAAACGCCAGTCGTCTCGGCGTCGTAGGCCGGGTGCGCAACCGCGCCGACGGCACCGTCGAAATTCACGCAGAGGGGTCAGAAAGTAAACTCAAACAATTGCTGGCCCGCGTCCAGCAGGGCCCCGGTCACGCCGACGTGCAGAAGATCGACGTCGACTGGGGAGAGGCCACCGGGCGCTACAAGAGCTTTGAGGTCACCTACTAAACGTATGTACAACAAACCGCAAACCCTGGCCTGGGTCGTGATGATCCTCTCGCTGCTGGCCTGCGTGCTCCTGGCTATCGGCGTGCCGACGGGCACCCGTTGGTTGATCCAGAACGCGACCCACCCGTTGGAAGCCGCCCTGCTACCCAAAGACGGCATCATCAGCTTGCAATCCCAGATCACTAACGAGCAGAGCGCGCTCGCGGCCAAGGACCGCATCCGCCTCTCCTCCGATCAGGCCGAAGCCGAGATCTTCTTCTACGATGACCAGGATCCGGAAAACCGCGTCGCCATCCTGCAGCTCTTCGGTGAGACCGAAATGACCCACACCGCCGCCCGCACGCCGATCTTCATGCAGAGCGAGCGACCGCATTACGTCGCCCTACGGGTCTCCAGCGCGAATCTGCTGCGCATCTTCATTGGGCAGGACAGTCGCACCACGGTACTCTCTTTGGAGACGCCGCAGGGAGAGATGGAGCTAACGGAGGGGTCGTACACGTTGACCATTGACAGTGAACGCACCGAGCTGATCGTCAACCGGGGAGAAGCCCGCCTGCCCGACCCCAACACCGAGGACATCTTCATACTCACCGATTCTCAGCTGGTGCAGCTCACCAAACAAGGCCTGGGTAAGGTCCAGACGAGCAGCAACCGCGACTTACTCAGAAACAGCGCCTTCAATCCACCGCTTGAGACACACTGGAATCCCTTTATCCGCCGCAAGCAGGTGCTGGATGAGAGCAACGGCTCCGTCCACGTCCTGAGTGAGGACGACCGCAACGCCGTGGTCTTCGAGCGCGAAGGGATCGGCCACATTGAGTTGGGCGTCAGTCAGCCGCTCAACCAGGACATTCGGAACGCGCAAGCGCTGCACGTCAACGCGCTGTTCAGAATTAGCAATCAATCCCTCTCAAAGTGTGGGATGACGGGCACCGAATGTCCCTTTATGATCCGTATCGAGTACACAGACGTGGACGGCGGAGAACACGAGTGGCTGCAAGGCTTCTACACGACGGTGGGACAAGAGGGGTATCCCGACATATGCACCGTCTGCGAGGGAAGCCCGGAGCACCTCCTCGTTCCGGCGGAGACCTGGTATCCGTACACCTCTCCCAACCTCATGCCCTTGCTGCGCGCCCGGGGCTCGGAACCGGCCATTATCGCCACGGTAGACGTCTACGCCTCCGGTCACTCCTTCGCATCCGCCGGCGACAAGGTATCACTGTTGCTCGAAGAATAAAAAAGGTATTGTACGACTCACGCGATCCAACCCGGCCCGCGAGGAGCCGGCGTTAGTGCAAAGAGGCATTTCACCAGAGAAAAGGGCGCTATAGATCCCGGATTTTCTTTGACTGCGGCTTTTTTTACCGCCGCCACGAGTTGATGATAGTTAGATGGAAGGAACGAGATGTCAAAATCCCCCCACACCTATCCCGTCGGGAAACTGCCCCAGCAAGACCTCCTAACGTTACTCCACTCCCAGGAGCTCCGCGACCCGCGCGTCATTCTGGGACCCGGCCTGGGCCACGACGCAGCGGTCATTGACTTCGGGGACCGCTATCTGGTGACGAAGAGCGATCCCATCACCTTCGCTACCGACGAGATCGGCTGGTACGCCGTCCAGATCAACGCCAACGACATCGCCTGCCTGGGCGCGGTCCCGCGCTGGTTTCTCGCGACGCTGCTGCTGCCGCAAGGCAAGACCGATCGGGCGCTGGTCGAAAAGATCTTCGATCAGATCCGGGCCGGCGCATCTCAAATCGGCGTGGCGCTGGTGGGCGGACACACCGAGGTCACCTACGACCTGAACCGTACCATCGTCGTAGGCACCATGTTCGGCGAGGTTGATCCTCAGCGCCTGGTCCCCTCCGACGGCGCGCGACCCGGCGACAAACTGCTCCTCACCAAGGGGATCTGCGTAGAAGGAACGGCGCTGCTGGCCCGGGAGGTGCCTGAACGACTCGAAGAACACGTCTCTCCGGAGCAGATCGCCGAAGCAGCGGCGTGGCTGCATCGACCGGGAATCAGTGTCGTGCGCGATGCCGCTATCGTGACGGCCTCCGGCGAGACCCACGCGATGCACGACCCCACCGAGGGCGGCGTCGCCACAGGCATCCGGGAGCTGGTAGGCGCCGCCGGCGTAGGCGCCGTGATTGAGGAGTCCGCGCTGCCCATCCTGCCGCTGACCCAACAGTTCTGCGATATCCTGGAGCTGGATCCGCTCGGACTGATCGCCTCCGGCGCACTGCTGGCGGCCGTGGCCCCACAAGACATCGATCGGACCCTCGAGGCGCTGGAGAACGCGCACATCCGCGGGGCCGTCATCGGCACCGTGCAGGCCGAGCCGGAGGTCGTCCTCCGGGACGCGGAAGGCCGACAACGTTCCCTGCCCACCTTTCGCCGCGACGAGCTGGCGCGCCTACTGGAGGCCTAAATGAGCGAGCCAACGTCCCATCATGTGGGGAGCTACGAGATTCCCCCGGATCGGAAAGACGGGGAGAGCAGCTTTTTGCATCGCCTGTTTATCGTCACCGGGCGATTGAGCGAACTGTCGCCCCTGGCATTGCTACCGCTCTGGCTGCTACTCAGCGTACTTGCCGCCTGGCCCTGGCCCGAAACGCGCTGGAGCGTCGCCCTGATCGCGGTGGTCTTTCTCGCTATCGACTGGGCTATGCTGGCGCTGTTACCGCGCTATCAGCGCTCCTGGGGGCCGGTGACGCCGTCGCTGCTGGCGCTGACTTTGCTCCGCACCGCGCTGGCGTGGTTGTGGTCGCCGTGGCTCCTGACCCACCCCACCCTCCTGGACTGGCCCGGCCGCGTGGTGCTCGTCGCATGCGACCTCCTCGTCAGCGGCGCAGCGTTCTACGCCACCTGGCTGGAGCCCTTCCGCCTGACCACCACGCAGGCCTCCCTGTCGCTGCCGAACTGGCCGGCCGACGACGCGCTGCGCCTGTTGCACATCACCGACCTCCACTACGAGGACGAATCGCCGCGCGAGCGCGCGGTGCTCGCGGCGGTGGAGGAATTACACCCCGATCTGATCGTGCTGACCGGCGACTATCTCAACCTCTCCTCTGTCCACGATCCAGACGCACAGGCCGCTGCCCGCGCTTTTCTGGGCCAGTTGAAGGCACCGCTGGGCGTCTATGCGATCACCGGCAGCCCCGCCGTGGACGTAGTCGGCATCGTCCCGGAGATCTTCGCCGAGCTGCCCATCCACTGGCTTGACGACAGCGTCGCGGAGATCACATGGCAAAACACCACACTCTGGCTGTTAGGTGTCCGCTGTACGGTGGACGCGCAACGTGACGCAGCGGCACTCCGGCGTGTGCGTCAAGCGGTGCCCCGGGACGCCGCCACGCTTCTGCTGTATCACACCCCGGATCTCATGCCGGAGGCAATGGCCCTGGACATCGATCTCTATCTCGCCGGTCACACCCACGGCGGACAGCTGCGCGTGCCGCTCTATGGTGCGCTCTTCACCAGCTCCCGCTGGGGAAAGCGCTACGAGATGGGACGGTATCAAGCCGCCAAGACCACCCTCTACGTAAGCCGCGGCCTCGGCATGGAAGGCCTGGGCGCACCCCGCGCGCGCTTTCTCGCCCCGCCGGAGATCGTCCTCTGGACCCTGACCCATAACCGAGTATACGACAGAATATAGCAGCCACGAAACCCATTTCGCGTTTCAGAGTGCGCGATTTAGAAATCGCGGCTACATTTCCCCAATAACCAA
>CAZCPK010000241.1:0-6640 GCA_964500755.1 uncultured Anaerolineales bacterium | reverse complement strand
CAGAACGTGCTTAGCCGCGCACAAGGCAAACGAAGCCGGGTTGATGACCTGGGTACACGCGTTGCCAGGAGGCGCTGAGCAACCTTAGAAAGCCTTAGGTAACCGTTCAGACCCAGGGAGCATTGGACACAGATTCACACGGATTCACACAGATTGAGGCCATCCACGCGCCTTACTGGGCACTTGAGGAAAAAAACCTGTGCAATCTGTGTCGATCAGTGTCCCATAGTTCAATCACCTGAACGTTTACCGCCTTAGAACCGCTTCGTTTGCCCATCCCCTGGGAGGGCTTGTTCGGGGAGGGGCTTTCAGGGAACGCAAAAGTCGCGCTGCTCCACTTTCTGGAGGGCGCGGCGCAATTCGCTGACGCCAGGAGGTCCCATCAGCGTGAAGATGGTCATGACCTGCCCGACGGCGTCCAGCCAGTGGGCGTCGGAACAGGTGATAAGGGGGATGTCCTCCAGAAAGGGATGGCGGCGACGCGCTTCTGAAGGCCGGACACCGGGTCGCAAGGAGGCCGCGTCGACTGCCAGATTTGGGGGCCAGAGGCCCAGAACGCCCAGCAGGCCCTTGGTGGGGCGCTCGATGTGCGCCGGGACGATCAGGCCGCCCAGCGCCCGGACGCGGTCGGCGGCGTCGGCCAGGGGAATCTGCGCCGGTCCCTGGTAGAAGGCCGTCGCTTCCTCGACGAAGTCCCCTTGTGCGTCGACGACGAACTGCGGGCCGAAGCGGTCGGGATCGTTCTTCAGGGGGAGCAGGTGGGCGGTGACCTCTGCTTGCCAGCGTGCGGCCTGCTCCAGATCGTCGAAGATGCAGAGGAGTTCCACCTCTTCCTGGGACTGGAACTCCATGCCGGGGAGCACGGTAAGGTCGGTACCGCGCGCGGCCTCCATTACGGCGGCGACGTTGGTCGTGGCGTTGTGGTCGGTGATAGCAATGAGGTCGAGACCCTTGCGTCGGGCCGCGTCCACGATCAACGGCGGGATCATCTCCACCTCGGCGCAGGCGGAGAGGACGGTGTGGATGTGGAGGTCGGCCCGATACTCGCGCGTGGGCATCAGTTGGAAGCTAGAAGCCCAGTTTGACCAGTTTGGCGATGGTCTCGAAGGTGGGCTCCTCGCTCAAGAGCAGGACCATCTTTTCCTCTTCGGCCTTGGCGATGGTCTCCTTGGGGATCGGTGCGCCTTCCGTCACGACGATGCCGGCGAGCTCCAGCAGGGAGGCGACCGCCACCGTGTTGAGGTGGGTCTGCAGCGTGAACCAGAGCTGACCGGCCTTGGCGCCGGCCATCACACAGCTGAGCAGGTCGGCGATGTAGGCGCCGTCGACCTCCCGGTCGAGGTACGCTTGGCCGGTCAAGACGGTTAAATTCAGTTGTTCGACGATCTCTTTCAGGGTCACCAGTGCCTCCTATTGAGCAGCGTAAGTGAATTGTGCTGTGTCATTGGTTCCGTGGACTACGCTTCTTCTTCCTCCGGGACGTCGAAGATCATCTCGACCCGCGTGCCGACGCCCAGGGCCGACCACATCATCATCCTGTCCGTGCAACGTTGGATGTTGCTCAGGCCCATGCCCGCGCCGAAGCCCATCTCGCGCGCCATCTCCGACGCCGTCGAGTAGCCGGGCTGCCGGGCGCGCTCGACGTCGGCGATGCCGGGGCCGTCGTCGTGGGCGACGACGGTGATCTGCTGTGGGCGAATCTCGGCGACGATGTGCCCGCCGTCGTCGGTGTGAATGACGAGGTTCATCTCCGCCTCGTAGGTCGCGATAGCGACGCGTCGCGCGAGCTGCGGAGAGGCTCCGATCTGCTGGAGCGCGCGTTTGATCTTGGCCGACGCCTGTCCGCCGGTGGTGAAGTCCCCGGCGTGTACGCGGTGCCGTAGGATCAGGCTGGTGGCGTCCGACTCCAGCGCCTCGAAGAAGTACGTGGCCTGCTGTTCTTGTTGCAGCTCCTCGGCCCGGTGATAGGCGTCTTCCAGCGCGTGGAGTAGACCGGCGACGATGTCGCCCTTGGTGAGGATGCCCGTCAGCTTCTCCTCATTGTCGAGGACGACCAGCCGGCCCACGCCCGTGCTCTCCAGGCGCTTGAGGGCCTCCACGACGGGTTCCTCGGCGTGCGCGGTGATCAGATCGGTGGTCATAAACCGGTGCACCGGCGCCTCCAGGGCCTGCTGTTCCAGGGCGCGGATAAGGTCCTCGACGCTGACGATGCCGACGAGCTCGTCGTTGTCCATTATCGGGATGCCGGCAATTCGATGCGTGCGCATCACCTCTTTGACGGTCCGCATGGAGGCATCCCGGGGGAGCGTATGAACCTGCGGAGTCATGACCCGGGCGACTTTCAGCTCGACGGTCAGCTCGTGAATGATGCTGATCGGCCAGTCGCGCCGCATCCAGGCGAATAAGCTAAACCGTTCGCTCATTGCTGCTGGGTGATGGGCAGCTGTCCCAGACCGGGGAGACCGGCCTGGTAGAGTCGCCCGGCGGTCTCGTACATTGTATAAGGGGAAAAGATGATCCCCAATCCCAGACTGCGGGCCAGATCCAGCATGCTCTCCGGCGGGCGTTTGCCTCGCACAAAGACGATCACAGGCATATCGGACATCTCGGCCGTCCGCAGCGCTTGCGGGTTGACCAATCCGGTGATCATCAACATCTGGGGCTTACCGAAAACCAGGATGTCGCTCATAAGATCTGCCGCGAAGGCGCAGTTGAGCTCCACGTTCACGGCCGGCTCAATCAGAACCTGGCCGTTGATGGCCTCCGCGATTTGCTCTATCTTCATTTATCTGCCTCCTAAATCGTCCGCTTGGGAACGGAGTGGGGCTATGTATGATCGTGCGTCATTATACCATGCAGCGTTGATCTTGACGAAAGCACGGGACGCGATAGACGGGAATGCGTTCGTGGATAACAAATTGACGCTTGACAAAGTGCGCGAGAGACCGTATAATTATTGATAATGATTATTAGTAAGGAACTGTTTTCGTGAAAGATAGTAATGGGCGTCTGGAAAACCTACTCACCAGGTTGCGTGAGGACGGCTATCGCATAACGCCGCAGCGCATCGCTCTGTTGGACCTGCTGTCGTCCAGTGAGGAGCATCTGAGCGCCGCGCAAATCCACGAGAAGCTGCAAGAGCGGTTTCCTACGATGAGCCTGGCGACTGTCTACAAGACGCTGGATCTTTTGAAGGAGATGGGAGAGGTCTTAGAACTGGGCTTCAGGGACGATGACAACCGCTATGATGGTCATGATCCTTCCCCTCACCCGCACATGATTTGTACTCGCTGCCGGAGAATTATCGATCTCGACGTAGAGAAATTTGAAGCTCTGGCTCAGGAGGTAGTGGCGTCGTCAGGCTTTCAAGTCGTAAGCTATCGCCTGGATTTCTTCGGCATTTGCCTGGACTGCCAGGAACGTGAACCTGACTGACCATGTTGGGACGTCTCCCCTTTCGTTTAGGGGATTTGCTGGTGGGTTACCAGGAGAAAGGAGGCGCTGTAGTAACCGGCCGTTGCGTAACCACGGTAGTTAACGTGTGTGTTAAAAATCTATCTATAAAGGAGATGTGCGATGGCAAAGGTAGCTCGGGAGATGGTGGAGAAGGCCGGGGTTGACGTTGATCAACTCTTGAAATTGCTGGTCACGAACGCATCCGCCGAACTCACCACCTACTATTACTACACAATCCTGCGGGTTAACTTGATTGGGCTGGAAGGCGAGGGGGTCAAGGAAATTGCGGAGGTTGCGCGCATCGAGGATCGCAATCACTTTGAGGCGCTGGTTCCTCGTATTTACGAGTTGGGCGGCGAGTTACCGGGGAATATGAAGGACTTTCACGACATCTCGGCCTGTCCGCCCGCCAGCCTACCCGAAGATCCCACGGACGTACAGGCGATACTCAAGGTGTTGGTGGAGGCCGAGAGATGCGCCGTGCGGGGGTACACGAAAATCTGCAATTTGACCGCAGGTAAAGATCACCGCACCTATGACCTGGCCCTGGCAATCCTCAATGAGGAGATTGAGCACGAATCCTGGTTCTCGGAGTTCCTGGGAGAAGGTCCCTCAGGCCACTTTATGCGCCGGGGAGAGACGTCGCCCTTTGTCTCGAAGTTCCTACGATAGAAAGGGCGTAGTTTTTCACTAGAATCAGAATTGGGAGGCCAGGAGCAACCTTGTCTCCCAGGCACCGGGAGTTGGAGATTATGGGTCTCTGGGACTTTGCCGGATAGGGGAGTGAGTGGCCCTAAAAGTAGTGCAGTAGGCTACGCTAGTGGGGCTCACCAGACCTTTTCTGCCTTGGGACAGGAAGCGCGGGGCAAACGTCGCCGTTGCATCCGGCGAAATCCTAAAGAGCCAGATTTATCCATACACTACACAATTTTCAGGAGGTTTTAAGATGGAAGAAAAGAGTATGCCCCTCATCGGCGATAAGTTCCCCGAGATGACCGTACAGACGACCCACGGCATGTTGACGTTGCCCGACGCGTTCGAGGGCCAATGGTTTATTCTCTTCAGCCACCCAGCCGACTTCACGCCGGTCTGCACGACGGAGTTCTATGCGTTTCAGCAGCGCTATGACGAGTTCCGCGAGCTGAACACGGAGTTGATCGGCTTGAGCATCGACCAGGTCTTCTCCCACATCAAGTGGACCGAATGGATCGCGGAGAACCTTGATGCTGAGATTGAATTCCCCATCATTGCGGATCACGGTAAAGTAGCGAACACCCTGGGCCTGGTCCATCCGGGTGCGGGCTCCAGCACCGTGCGCGCCGTCTTCTTCGTCGACCCCAAGGGCACCATCCGGGCGATTCTCTACTACCCGGCCGAGCTGGGCCGCAACTTCGACGAGTTCCTGCGCATGATCAAGGCCTTCCAGATCTCCGACGAGCAGGGCGTCGCCATGCCGGCCAACTGGCCCGAGAACGAGCTGATCGGTGATCGCGTTATCGTCCCGCCGGCCAGCACCGTGGAAGATGCCAAGAAGCGCAAGGAAGAGTACGAGTGCTACGACTGGTGGCTCTGTCATAAGCCGGTGGAGAAGTGAGCCGGTCTCTGCTGCGTTGAGTAGCGTCGAAGACGAAGTTTTTCGACTTACCCTGGGGGCTGCCGTCACGGCGGCCCCTTTTCGACTTTTCAGGGCTTTAGGATTTGGCCGGGCACAACGAGATAGTAACCACGGATTTCACAGATTTTCACTGCTGTTGAATTCTCAGTGTGAATCTGCGGACTCCGTGGTAAAAAGTTGAAATCGCTTTGTTTGCCCCAATTTCTGTGATCTGGCATTTTGTCAGAGCCTCTGACTTGACTATAATAGACGTACACGGTTCTTCGGGCTGGTTTTTGGATGGTGAGAAGCGGGTACTGTGGGCCCACGTAGGGTCCAGGAGGGTGTATGGGGGATCTATTACTGCCGGCGCTGATTTTGGTGATTATTGGGATGGTGGGCGTCTCTGTCTGGTTGGCGCTTTTCCTTAACCGGGGTCGGCGCGGCTCAACCTCGCCCGGGGAGCAACGATCCCGCCGGTCGAGCGATAGAGGAGGGAGTGACGCCCTGGTCAGCGTGGGGCAGGACGCTCGCGGGGTGTGGCGGGTCTGGGTCTATGGTGAGCCTTACAAGACGTTGGACGAGGTACCCGGCGCCGCGGTGCAGCAGGAGGTCGTCAACGCGGTGCGGATCCTGGCGGCGTTCAGCCGCGATTACATCACCCGTCAGCGGAAGGAGTCCGCACGGGCCCCGGAAGCGCCCACTCCGGAGACGACGCCTGCCTCGTCGTCCGCATCCTCCTCGCCGCCGCCCTCTTTTTTTGAGCGGAAAGAAGAGCGCTTGCACCGTCCGGGCGCGCCCTCCCTGATGCCGGAGATCAATCTGGCGAAGGAGATCAACGAAATCCTGGAGGTGCTGCAGCGTCAACGCCCGTCTCTGGCGGGACGCTCGATTCGCCTGCAGAACACGCCCGGCGGAGGGGTGCGCTTCTGGGTGGATAACGCCGTGTACGACGCCGTAGACGAGATCCCCGATCCGCAGGTTCAGGCTCTGATCCGCGCGGCGACCCAGGAGTGGGAGCGCCGTTGACGGGCGAACGAAGTGGTTCTAATGCCTCTCAGCGCCTCCCTGCGGCGTTTGCCCAGGTCATCAACCGGCTTTTCCCGGCTTCGTTTGCCTTGTTCTCGCCTACGGGTGTTGTGAGGCAGTGACGCGGGTTTTGCTTGCCAACTCGCTTTGAAATTCCCTGACCGCGCATTCTTGACCCGGCCCTTGCTTTAAGGTACAATGCCTGCGGTTGCAGGTGATATTCGGGTGTCGCTGTCGACCTTTCATTACCATGGATATACCTGAGTGAACGGGGTTGGGGAATACCCAGCCCCTGTTTACTGAAAAAGCATCTGAACTACTGAGACACAGAGAACATCGAGGTTAGAGATTAAGGGCCTCTGGGATTTCGCCGGGTGATTCGAAAACGATCTTAAATTTTTACCACAGATGGCATGGGTTTTCACATTGGACCGAATTTTCTAGGAGAAAATCAAACCACTGCTTAGCTACCTATCACTTTGAGGCAAAAGTTTGTCTGTTACGAGATGAAGCTGTTGTATATGTCTCGAAAGCACGATATTCTACACAATTTCATGGATG
>CAZCPK010000240.1:0-6687 GCA_964500755.1 uncultured Anaerolineales bacterium | reverse complement strand
TATTCGAATCTGAACCAGCCCCAAGGAGCTACGGAAAAGATCCCCAGAGTCTAGCATTTTGCCCGTGTCTATCCGTGCAAATCCGTGAGCACTTGCAAGCTGTCCAGGATACTTCACCTCAAAACCCATAAGAGCCAAAGACGAGAGTGCCCGCCAGGCTGCTGAGGGGTAGGAAAAGAGTTCCCTTTCATTGACCCACGGAAAAATCAGCCTATACTGAAAATATACTTCAACAACAAGGTAAACTTCGCGGTCACGCGAGCCCGAGGCATCTCCTGGACTGCTACGTCCCGATGCCCGCATCGCTGCCTCCTGGGCCGTCCGCTGTGAGGTGGACGGCTTTCGGCTTTTGTAACCAAAAGAAGCGCAGGTGTTTATGGAATCTGTCAGGCACGTCGGTAAGTACGAGCTCTTGGAACGCTTGGGACGGGGTCACTTTGCGACAGTTTACCGTGCCCGCGACGTTACTCTGGGTCGTATGGTTGCGCTCAAGATCCTTCATGCCCATATTATCGATGATCCCACGTTTCTCCAGCGCTTCAAACACGAGGCGCGTGCTGCAGCGTTGCTCGATCACCCGCATATCATCACCATCTATGAGATAGGCGAAATCGCCGGACAACACTACATCGCCATGCAATATCTCTCCGGACGAGGATTGGATGAATTGCTGGCTGAAAGCGATGGGCCTCTGCCCCTACTGCAGGTCGCGGATATTGTGGCGCAGGTGGCGGAGGCGCTTGATTACGTTCACCGACGGGATGCGGTTCATCGCGACGTCAAGCCCTCCAATATTATAGTGAGCGATGCGGGGCACGTCACCTTGCTTGACTTCGGCATCGTCCGGGTCGCCGACGGCATCCACCTGACCGCGACCGGCGATGTGGTGGGCACGCCGCACTACATGTCGCCCGAGCAGGTCGAAGGGCAGACGCTCGATCACCGCGCTGATCTCTACGCGTTGGGCGTGGTGGCCTACCAGTTGTGTACCGGCAAAGCGCCCTTCGATGGCGTCTCACCGCTGGTGGTGTTGCGGTTGCACGCCGACAAGGATCCGCCGGCGCCTCGTGAACTGAACCCCGAGCTACCGGAGATGGTTGAGGAACTGTTACTGAAGATGTTGGCAAAGTGTCCGGACGAGCGTTATCAGAGCGCCGGGGAATTTGCACAGGCGTTGCAGGCGGCGCTGACGGTCGTTGAGCAAGAGGGGGAGCGCGAGGAAGAACGGGCGGCGGAAGAGCCGGTTGATCTATCCGCGCAACCCATTAGTGGGTTGAACCTGTCCACACGAGCTGCAAACGTTTTGCTCCAGGCTGGGATTGGGACGTTCGGGGACGTGATGGCGTTGCTGGAAGAAGGGGACGAGGCGCTGCTCAACTTGCCAGGATTTGGCCCCAAATCCTTGACCGATTTGAAGCGGAAACTTCGCGCTAGGGGATTTACGCTTCCGGTTGCCGAGGGTGGGCAAGCGCGGTCTGTACCTCAAAAGACAGAATCTATCGCCAGTGAGAAAATGAGAGCTCATGAACGGCGTGAAGATGAGGAGGTGTTCCTCCACCGCCTCAATCCCTGGAACCCTCTGGACCAGTTTCGCCTTCTCTGGTGGGCGTTGGTCGTTCCGGGGCAGCTCAGAGCCCATCGGCGTGCCTTTGGTGCAGAAAGTGGAAAGCATGTGGGCGGATGGTTGACGAGTACGTTGATCTGGTCTCCGGTGCTGCTCTTTATGCTGGGATTGGCCCTGGGGACTATGCCGAGTCCTGGGGATGTCGCTTCCTACTATTCTTTCCTCATTTTCGTGATAGCCTTATGGGCTTGGACTTTTCTTACCAGTCTTGGGGATGAGTTCTGGATGGTCTTCTTTGCCATCGGTCTGGTACTTGCCGGGTTCATGGGCTTTCTTGTTATCACGGAGGATATAGTTGCGGAAGGCGCGGTGAATATGGTGGTAGTGGGGGGAGCGTTCGCCGTAACGACGATCACCGCTCTGGTCATGGCGCGCGTCGTAGCCGAGGGGGTAGTGTTTCTCGTGGCAGGGGGGACAGCGTGCGGCGCCCTGGGGCTCATGATCCACGCTTTGGGTGGGGGACGCCCGGCTATCGGTATGATTGAAGTTATAGTGCTGGGTGTGCTGCTGGCTGTGATTGTGTTCGTGACATCTGCCGTGATGAGAGACGTGAAAAGCAGTGTGGAAACCGCGCGACCCTCGTGGCTGGCGCGTGGGACCTTTGGCCTCCTGGTGTTGACCTACGCTTTTCTCATCTGGTTCAGTTTTCTCGGCGGCTGGGGGATGTTCCTGTAGCAATGAACGCGCTTATGGGCGAACGGATCGTTACAGCCTGGCGCGCGGCGTGGGACGCGCCTTTCTCTGCGCCGCCGCTTGCCGTCGGCGACGTGGTCTACGTCCCCACGCGGCGACCGCAAGCGGCGGCGCTCCACGGACTGGCGCTGGCGACGGGTGACACGCGCTGGCAGCATACCTTCGAGCACGCGCTGATCAGCGGGTTGGTCGCTGCCGGCTCCGACGTGATCCTCGTCGCCCTCACCAGCACCGACCTGTTACAGGGCACGGGCGCGCTGCTGGCCCTGGACGCGACCGGTGCGGAGCGCTGGCGCTGGGCGGCGGACGTGCAGCGCGTCTCTACCCCGACCGTGGTCGGTGACGTGGCCTACTTCACCGTCGATACCCACACGTTGGTCGCCCTGAAACTCTCCACCGGCACGGTGCAACAGCGCGCGTCTTTGGATGCCAGCGCTTCCTTGGCTGCGCCGCTGGTCTCTGATGACGAGGTCTATATCCCCTGCATGGGCCCGCAGCTGCTGGCGGTCGCCCCACAGGGCCAGGTCCGCTGGCGCTTCGACCTCGAGGTCGAGGAGCTGACCTGGTTTGATAAGACGCCGGTGATAGTGGGTGAGCGACTCTTTACTGCCTCTAGCCGAGCGCAAGCCCTGGCGCTGGCCCGCGCCGATGGATCCCTGCAGTGGCGGATCGACGTCGGACCGGCGGGGAAGCCGCTGAGCGCGCTTACCACCGACGGCGAACGACTCTACGTCGGCGCGCGCGACGGCGTCCATGCGCTGGATCCGTCCGCAGGGGAGGAAGTGTGGCATGTCCCCACGGCGCGGCGCGTCGAGGCGGCGCCGGTGGTGCAGGGCGAGGTGGTCTACGCCACCTGCCACGATCATCACCTCTACGCGCTGGACGCAGCGACGGGACAAGCGTTGTGGTCTTGTGCAGTGGAGCGTCGCATCGAGCATTCGCCCGTGCTGACGCACGGAGACGCCGACGCGCCATACGTCCTCATCGCCGACCGCGGCGGCACGCTGACCGCCGTCGCGCGTCCGCTGAGCGCTGCCGAGCACGAGGCCGCGAATCACTGGCGGGAGGCCGCGCAGATCAGAGAGGCGCTGGCTCAACGCGAGCGCGCGGCGGAGGATTACGAGCGGGCCGGCGCCTGGATGGAGGCGGCTCGGCTGTGGGAAATGGTGGGGCGACCATTGCGGCAGGCCGCGGCGCTGGAACAGCAGATCGCGGCGCAACCGGGAAACGCGGCGGTGTGTGCCGATCTCTGGGCGCAGGTCGCCGCGCTCTACGCGGGCATGTGGCTGCCGGACAAAGCCGTCGCCGCCCGTCGCGAGGCCGCGCGCTGCCGGGGAGATCCTTTTATCACCGTCGACGTCGAGCACGAGGGCCTGGTCCTGGACGTGGAAACCTATCTGAGTTTCACGGTGCGGAACGAGGGACGGGGCATCGCCCGCAACCTGGTGATCCGGGCGAGGGGCCCGGGGTTTGCGGGTGGCGTGCGGGAGACTCAGCACCTCCTCACGCTGCTGCCGGGACAGTCCCGCAGACAATGGTTGCACGTCTGTCCCCGGCGGGCAGGGGACCACGTCCAGCTGGAGATTGCCCTGGAATATCATGGGCCGGCGGGGGAGACCTACGCTCGATGCCAGGCGCTCACGTTCCCGGTGGCTGCCACGTCCACACGGCGACAAGCGGTGGAGAAACGATCGATTCTTTCGCCGCTTTCCTTTGCCGATCTGGAGATCCGGCTCTTCGCGCGTGAGGAGCGCGGCTACCCGGTGGAGTTCACGCTCAACGGTGAGCAGGAGTTTCCGCGAGGCTATCTGCCCGTGGATATCACGCCGTGGCTCTCCAGCGGTGATGCAGTCGAAGATGGGCGGCGTCTTTTTGCGGCCCTGGTCGCAGATCCGGTGGTGCGTGAAGCTTGGGGGACCATCGGCAGCCACGAATGGCTGCGCGAGCGGCTGCGCGTGCGGCTCCGCATCGATCAGGACGTTGCGGAGCTGCACGCCGTCCCCTGGGAGCTGTTGCGCGTGGACGACACGCTGTTGGCAGCCCGCACCGCTACGCCTTTCTCACGCTATCTGCCGGCGTCCGCGCCGTGGGCGGTGGAGGTCGCCGCGCGCCCGCTGCGGGTGCTGGCGGTGATCTCCGATCCCACGGACCTGGAGGCGGCTTATGGTCTCCCGCCCGTCGACGTAGCTGTGGAGCGTGCGCGGCTCGAGGAAGCCCTGACGGCTCCGGGGGTGCAGCTGGATGTCCTGGAAGCGCCGGTGACGCTCCCTCGCCTGGCGGAAAAACTGCGCGAGGGCTATCACGTCCTGCACTACGTGGGGCACGGCGCGGTGGGGAAAGCACAGGGCGAGCCGGTCCTCTATCTGCAGAAGAAAGATGGCACAACCGCGCTGGTCAAGGGTGAGCGTCTCGGAGCCATGTTGGCGCACCAGGGCGTGCGCCCCCACCTGGTCGTCCTGACGGCCTGCGAGAGCGCGACGCTGACCGGCGCCGACGTCGCCGTTGCGCTGGGACCGCGACTGATCCGGCGCGGCGTCCCGGCGGTCGTGGCGATGCGTGGGCGCATCAGCCAGCGCTCGGCGCAGACGTTCAGCCGGACGCTCTACGCCCGTTTGCTCGCGCACGGCGTGGTGGATCTGGCTGCCAACGAAGCCCGCAGCACGCTGGTGGTCGAGGCGCGGCCCGACGCCGCCGTCCCGGTGCTCTTCATGCGCCTCCAGGACGGTCGGCTGTGGGCGCCCGACGAGCGACGATGATCTTCCACGTGATTCAGAGATAAAGAGGAGGTAGATGTGAACGCGCCCCCGGCGAAACTTGGGAAGTACGAGCTCATCGAGGAGATAGGGCGGGGCGGTTTTGCCGTGGTCTACAAAGCCCTCGATCCGGATCTGGAGCGCCGGGTGGCCTTGAAGGTCCTGGCGCCGCACCTCTGCTGGGAGCCCACGTTCGTCGAGCAGTTCCGCCGGGAAGCGAAGGCTGTGGCAAAACTCAACCATCCGCACATCGTGCAGATCTACGAGATAGGTGAAGAGCGGGGACAGCTCTACCTGGTGATGGAGTACTTGCCGGGCCGTACACTTGCGCAGCTGTTGCAGGCGGAAGCGGCGTTATCGGCGGCGGATAGACTCGCTATTCTGCGCCAGGTGGCTGCTGCCCTGGACTACGCCCACGAACAGCGGCTGCTGCATCGCGACCTGAAGCCGGGCAACATCATGGTGGCGGGCCTCGCCGCTCCTCCGCTCAAGGCGACGTTGATGGACTTCGGCATGGTCAAGGCCGTGGCGCACAGCCACTACGTCCGGTCGACGCAGAGCGTCGTCGGTACGCCGGAGTATATGTCACCGGAGCAGGCCGACGCCAAGCCGCTCGACGCCCGCTCCGACCTCTATGCCTTTGGCGTGATCGCCTACGAGCTCTTCACCGGACGGGTGCCGTTTTCTTCAGAGTCTCCCCTCGCGGTTCTGCGCGGACACGTCGACAGATCTCCACCTGATCCGCAGCATCTCCGTTCCGGGCTGCCGGATGCCATCGCGGCGGTGTTGCTCAAAGCGCTCTCCAAGGCGCCGGAGGATCGCTTTCAGCGCGCGGCAGCGCTCGTCTCCGCCCTGGAGGCGGCCCTGGACGAAACAGAGCGGGACAGTAAGACCGGCGCGTCGGAAGTAGAGAGCGCCGCGGCGCCGTCCGTCCTCCGGCAGGACGACGAGCTACCTCTATCTGAAGTGAAAGCGTACCTTGAGGCGATCAACGAGCCGTATGAACGCCCCCGGCTGTTGGTCGAGGGGGTCAATTCCTCGACCAGAGAGCAATTCACGTATACGTACTTCAGCAGCATGAGCACCAAGAAGCTGGCGCTGTCGCCCGGGGAGCGCTGCTTCTATGTGCTGGAGGCCTGGGGGTGGAGCGGGGACAACGGCTCCGAGGACGTCTCGGTCTCGGTGACCGACGTGATCGCGTTTCCCAAGTCGGCGTTGTGGGCGGCGCTGCGGGCGGCGCAGGACGGCGGGGCCAGCTACGAGGTGCAGGGGGAGCGGCTGCGCAGAGACGGATTCCTGGAAGACGTGGGGGGGTGGGATTACAAGGAGACGCATCTGCCCGACGTGTCGGTGACGCTCAAAGTCAGTCTGCACCCGCCGCGCTTCTCCCTGGAGCACGATTCGGAGATCAAGGAAAACCTTCATCCGTATCGTCATAACGTCGATTGGGAGGTGCGGTATTTTTGATGTGGAGCGTACCCTCTGAGGAGTGTACCTAGAGTGGTTAAGGGGGGGTATGGGTGGCAGCCACCTTGAGGGCTAGACGGCTGCTACCCCGGGGGCTAAGTAAGTCCGTAAAAGTTTCTTTACTCCAGACTTATTCACCATCCGCTCCCC